>JBDSBK010000160.1:0-18337 GCA_039921645.1 Dokdonella sp. | reverse complement strand
CAGCGGCACGGTCGCCGGTGCCAACGTGAGCAACATCGTCGTCAGCTGCATCGACCGCATCTTCGCGGACGGTTTCGAAGGCTGATGCAGTCATCGCCTTCTCCCCGCGCAATGCGGGGAGAAGGTTTCCGCAGGGAACGCGGCAGCGATGCCGCGAACCCGACAGACCCCGCATGCAGGTAAACTCTACCGACATGCTGAAGATCGATACCCACGCACATATCCTGCCGCCCTCCTGGCCGAATCTCGCCGAGAAATATGGCGACGACCGCTTTCCGGTCATGGTCCAGGCTGAAGGCCGCCATCGCATCTACAAGGACGGCAAGTTCTTCCGCGAAGTGTGGGCAAATGCCTTCGACCCCGAAGTGCGCATTGCCGACTACGCGAAATTCGGTGTCGATGCGCAGGTGATCTCGACCGTGCCGGTGCTGTTTTCGTATTGGGCGAAGCCGAGTCAGGCACTCGAACTGCACCGACACCTGAACGACCATACCGCTGAAATCTGCCGCAAGTACCCGCGTCACTACGCCGGTATCGGCACCGTGCCGCTGCAGGCACCGACGCTGGCGATCCAGGAAATGGAGCGCTGCATCGACCAGCTCGGCTTGTCCGGTATCCAGGTCGGTTCGCATTGCGAGAACTGGAATCTCGACGCGCCGGAACTGTTTCCGTTCTTCGAGGCGGCCGCAGAACTTGGCGCGGCGATCCTCGTGCACCCGTGGGACATGATGGGTGCCTCGACGATGCCAAAATACTGGCTGCCGTGGCTGGTCGGCATGCCGGCCGAGCAATCGCGCGCCGTCTGTTCGCTGATCTTCGGCGGCGTGCTGGAACGACTGCCGAAACTCAGAGTCTGTTTCGCGCACGGCGGCGGTTCCTTCCCGTACACGATCGGCCGTATCGAACACGGCTTTCGCATGCGCCCCGATCTCGTCGCCACCGACAATGCGCGCGGTCCGCGCGAATACCTCGGCCGCATCTACTTCGATTCCTGCGTGCACGACAGCGCCGCACTGCGCTACCTGATCGATGTCGCCGGCGTCGACACGGTGATGCTCGGCACCGATTATCCCTTCCCTCTTGGCGAACAGGAGCCCGGCCGCGGCATCACCGCGCTTGGCCTGCCACCGCCGCAGCAGGCCCGGCTGTTCCACGGCACCGCGCTGGAATGGTTGAATCTGCCTTACGCACGCTTTGCAAACGACACGGAGTGAATCGTGAAGCCATCTGTCAAATCCCTGCTCCTGCTTGCCGCGCTGTCCGCGCAGTTGACTTCGACTGCGTTCGCGCAGGAGAAAACCGACTACACGCTCAACGACGACAAGGTGCATTTCCACGTACCGCCGAGCTGGACGGCGATCATGGAAAAGACCGACGGCAATCCGGAAGCCATCGCATTCCAGGTGCCCGATCCCACCGCGCAGGGCAGCGACGATTCGGCGACGGTGACGGTGAAGTCGCGCCTGCTGAAAACGCCGGAGCAGTTCGACAGCGTTGTCCTCGAAGAACGTCTGCACGCGAAGGAACAAGCTGGATACGCACTCGACATTTCGAACACGGACGGCGCGGTCAACCAGTATTTCGTCATGCGCGGCAAGACGAAATATCTCGTGCGCGACAGCTTCCATCGATCCGGCGCCTATGCGGTTGCGGTGCGCTGCCAGCGCCCACTGCTCGAGAAGACGCCGCCTGCGTGGAATGCCGCGTTCGACGGCACCTGCGCCGGTGTCACGGCTTCCCTTTCACCGTGACATGACGCACGCGAAACCGATGGATGAAACGGTCGCCCTGTCGCTGGATGCCCGCGATCCACTCGCTGCATTCCGCGACGAATTCCTGATCCCGCGCAACGCCGACGGCTCCGAGCAGGTTTATTTCTGCGGCAACTCGCTCGGCTTGCAGCCGCGCGCGGTCCGAGCGGCATTGCTCGACGAACTCGACGACTGGCACAGCCTTGCCGTCGAGGCGCATTTCCGTGGCAAGCATCCGTGGATGCCCTACCACGAGTTCGTGCGCGAGGATCTCGCAACGCTGGTCGGCGCCTTGCCGCACGAAGTCGTTGCGATGAATTCGCTGACCGTCAACCTGCACCTGATGATAGTCAGTTTTTATCGACCAAGCGCAGATCGCCACGCGATCCTCATCGAGAAGAGCGCGTTTCCATCCGATCATCACGCGGTCGAATCGCAAATTCGTTTCCACGGTTTCGACCCGGCGACTTCGCGTATCGAACTCGAAAGCGATGAAGCGAACGGGACGATTTCGCAGGATTCGATCCTGCGCGCGATCGACGAACATGGCGAGCGGATTGCACTCGTCCTGCTGCCTGGCGTGCAATACCTCAGCGGCCAGGCGTTCGATCTCGCCGCGATCACGACGGCCGCCCATGCAAAGGGCTGCAAGGTCGGCTTCGACCTCGCGCATGCCGCTGGCAACCTGCATCTGCAGCTGCACGATGTCGGCTGCGATTTTGCGGTGTGGTGCAGCTACAAATACCTCAATTCTGGTCCGGGGGCTGTCGCCGGCTGCTTCGTGCACGAACGCCACGCGCGCGCCGACGTGCCGCGCTTCGCCGGTTGGTGGGGCCACGACCAGGCGTCGCGCTTCCGCATGGGCCCGGAATTCGTGCCGACGCCGGGTGCGGATGGCTGGCAACTGAGCAATCCACCGATCCTCGCGCTTGCCCCGCTGCGCGTATCGCTGGCGATTTTCCGCCGTGCCGGCATGAGCGCATTGCGCGCGAAGTCCGAATCCCTGACCGCCTATTTCGAAGGCTTGATCCGCGAGCATGCAGCCGATGTTCTCGACATCGCGACACCGGCGGAAACGGCGCGCCGCGGCTGCCAGCTGTCGCTGCGCGTAAAAGGCCCGCGTGACGCAGGACGCTCGCTCTACGACCACCTGCACGCGTCCGGCATCGTCGTCGATTGGCGCGAACCCGACGTGATCCGCGCGGCGCCGACGCCGCTGTACAACCGGCGCATCGACTGCCTGCATTTTGTGCGCGCGGTGCGCGAATGGACCGCTGCACGCTGATCCAGGCAGACGAAACTATGAGCCGACGGCCGGCTGGCGAGACTTGCATTCGCCGCGGGTTGCGCTTCAATGGGCAACCATGACCGCGCAGGCACGACCGCCACTTCTACCCGAGCCTGCACAAGCCGAGCAGGCAACCCTGCTCTGCGTGGATCTCGTCGACAGCACCGCCCTGATCCAGGCGCTGGGCGACGGTCGTGCCGGCGTCGTTCTCGGCCGCTTTGCCGATGCCGCACGTGAGGTGATCCTCGCTCACGGCGGACGCGAGATCGATCACACCGACGGCTTCCTCGTGCTGTTCGACAATGCGGTGCCGGCGCTCGCGATGGCCCTGGATCTGCATCGGCGCATCGCCCTGCTCGCGCTCGGCAATCAGACCCGGCTCGGCGCGCGCATCGGCATCCATTGCGGCGAAGCGATCATCCGCCCGAATACGCCCGACGCGATTGCACTGGGCGCCAAGCCGCTGGAAGTCGAAGGCCTTGGCAAGGCCATCTGCGCGCGCGTGTGCGCGCTCGCCGCAGCGGGCCAGACCTTGCTTACCGACGCGGCATTCGAGAAAGCGCAATACGCGCCGCCCGATGCATTCGCGAGCATGGCGAACCTGCGCTGGCTCAGCCACGGCCTGTACACGTTGAAAGGTGTCGACGACGCCTTGCTGATCCATGAGGTCGGCCGCGCCGGCGAAGCGCCGTTGACGGCACCGGTCGATGTCGACAAGGCGCGCCATCTGCGCGACGACAATCTGCTGACCGGCTGGCGCGCCGGCGCGGGTCAGGACGTACCCAGCCGACCGGGCTGGGTCCTGCAACGCAAGCTCGGCGAAGGCGGCTTCGGCGACGCCTGGCTTGCTCGCGACGGCGCCGGCGCCGAGCATGTATTCAAGTTCTGCTTCCAGCTCGGCCGGCTGCGTTCGCTGCAACGCGAAGTCACGTTGTTCCGTTTGCTGCAGGGCGTGCTCGGCGAACGCAGCGACATCACGCGCATCATCGACTGGCACCTTGATAACGCGCCGTACTACATCGAATCGGAATACTGCGCATCTGGCGACCTTGCCGGCTGGGCCGCCGCGAACGGCGGCCTCGCGCATATCGCGATCGAGACCCGCCTGTCGCTGATCGCGGAAGTCGCCGACGCGCTCGCCGCCGCACACGCGGTCGGCGTCCTGCACAAGGACGTCAAACCCGGCAATGTACTGATCGCAAAAGACGCCACCGGTCGACCCCACGCGCGCCTCGCGGATTTCGGTATCGCCACGGTCAGTGCGAGCAGCCGTTACCGACACGGCCGCGGCATCGTGTTGACCGGCATGACCGCAGCACTCGCTGCCGGCGACGGCACGCACTCGACCGGCACGCGCATGTACATGGCGCCCGAGCAGATCGAGGGGCGCGAAGCGACCACCTACGCGGACATCTACGCCGTCGGCGTGCTGCTGTACCAGATCGTCTGCGCCGACTTCAGCAAGTCGCTGTCGCCCGGATGGGAAAGCGACATCGACGATGCGTTGTTGCGCGAAGATATCGCCGGCTTGATCACGCGCGATCCCGAAGCGCGCATCGGCAGTCTCGAATTATTTGCGACGCGACTGCGTGCCTTGCCGCAACGCCGCGTCGAGCGCGCCACAGCGGACACCCGGCAGGCGCGCGAACTGCGCCGGCGTCGGCGCAGGCGCCTGCTGATTCCCGCGATCGGGCTGCTGACGATTCTCGTGCTCGGCCTGACTTGGGGCATCCATCGCGTCACCCTCGAGGCCGAACGCGCGAATCGCGAAGCTGCGACAGCCCGTGCAGTCACCAGCTTCCTCGTCAACGTGTTCAAGCGTGCCGATCCGGAGCAGACGCGCGGCGAAAACCTCACCGTGCGTGAGGCGATGGACCACAGCGTACCCGACGTGCAGACGAAGCTTGCGCATCAGCCCGAAGTGCAGACACCGCTGCTGTCCGCTGTCGGCCAGGTCTACCTCGCACTCGGCTTGTTCGATCAGGCGCAGCCATTGCTGCAACAGGCGCTCGGCGCAGGTGTCTCGGTTTTGCCGCGCGATTCGCCGGAGCGCGCCGAACTAAGGCTTGCCCTGCAGGATACCGAGGATGCGTTGGGCCACTATCCACGCGCGCTGGAACTGGCCCGCGAAGCGCTGGCCGAAGCTCAGGCGCTGCATGGCGACAGCAGCATCGAAGCCGCACGCGCGCGTATCGCACTGGGCAACTCGTACAACGGCGATCGCCAGGATGCGGAAGGGGCACGCAGTCTCGAGGACGCCGTCGCAACGCTCGCGGAAATCGCGCCCGACGGCGACGACCATGGCGAAGCGTTGTGGAAGCTCGCGGTGAGCTATATCCGGCTTGGACGCGAAGACGATGCGATGAAGGTGCTCGAACAATCCCTCGCGATGCTGCGCAAGCGGCCCGAAGGCAACCAGACGTCGCTCGCGGCCGTGCTGGAGACCATGGCGGGGGTTCTGCGCAATCAGGGCCGATTCCGCGAGGCACTGACCCGGCTGCGTGCGGCGGAAACGATCTATCTGCAACTCGGCCTCGCCGAACACACCTCTTACGCAAGCGATCTCTTCAGTATTGCCAACGCGCAATCGCTGCTGGGCGACTTCGAAGGTGCACGTCGCGATTTCACCACGAGCCTCGCTATCTACCGCAAGGCATTCGGCGACCGTCCGTATCCGTCTTATGCGCTGAATCTGAAAGCACTCGGCGGCACGCTGTGCAACCTGGGGCGCTACGCGGAAGCCGAGCCCCTGCTGCGCGAAGCGCAACAACTGTACGAAAAACTGCCGGGCCTCAGCGCAATCAACGTGCCACGCATGAGCAGCATGATCGGCCTCGCGGAAGTCGGCAGCGGCAAGATCGAGCGCGGCCTCGACGATGTGCAGGCTGCCGTCGCAACGCTCGCCGCCGCGGCGGCGAAAGACAGCAGCAACGAGGATACGGTCGGCAACTACGTCGAAGCCGCGTTGTCCGCTGCCGATGCGATGCAGCTCGCACAAAAGTCGCAACTCGCGAGCCAGACCTGCAGCAACGCTCTCACGGTCGGCGGCAAGCTGTTGCAACGCGACCTGGTCTATAACAGCGTTCGCCAAGCGAAACTATTGCTGTGCACGAACCGCATTGCGGATGCGGCGCCGCACCTGCAACGACTCGACGACTCCGGCTATCGCGATCGCTTTCTCGATCGACTGCGCAAACAAGCCGGTGTCGAAGCGGCGCCTGCGCACCCGATACCGGCGACGGCGCTGTCGATGCGCTGATCGTTCATGCATCGCGCCGGCCATCACGCCGCGGGCCGTCCGGCGCCTGATCCGGCACGCTGTTCGTTCACGCTCGCAGCAGCGGCCATGTTCACGTCGCCCAGATCACGCGCTTCTTTTCGAGCTTCCATGTGCTCGCTGAGCGGCGCATGTAGAACAGATAGCCATTGGCGAATCCGTTGTCCCAGATGCGTTCGGCATAGATCAGCGCGCGCCTGCCGTCCTCACTGAGGACCGCGCGACTGGCGGCGAACAAGCCAGCCGTATCGGGATAGCGCGCATAGAAGTCGTGCCAGCCGCCGCCCTCGCTGAAGATCGAAGCGATATCCGCTGGAGATGCGCGGGTAATCAGGGGATTGCGAACCTCCGGCAGAGTCGCTCCATGTTCGAGCGCAGCGCGCAATTGCAAGCGGAGTTTTTTCGGAATGCTGCCGTCGATCGACAACGGAATGCGCTCGCGTGTGGACGTGCACTTGCGCATGTCGAAGTCGGGAGCATCGCGGTCGCAGGGGGCGATGAGGCGATCGAGCAGCACCAATCCATGCTGGCGCGGCAACCATCGCCGCCCATGCGGTGGCGGCACATCCCACACTGCCCAGAAGAAGGCGCCCTCTTCCAGTACCGCCTGAAGAATCTGCGCCTGCTCGGTTTGCGAAGCCAGCCGTGGCTCGACGGATTCCGTCGCCCCATCCGACGCGACATGCGCGCAGCTGGCTGCCAAGGCCGCAAGCATCGCGATCGCCACGCGTGGCCAGACCAGAAGTGAATGCACCGAACACCATTCCAGATTGGATGCTTCGATGCATCCTTGCACACGCGCGACGGAGCGTCCAAGCCCGTGGTGCTCAGCTATTGCCCGCCGTGAAAAAAACAGGGATTGCAACTGCAGCGTGGATAAAGCAAGTTTCGCTTTCAACTCTCGAAACAGATATTCCGCATGACCCAGCGCGAACGAAAAACAACCATCATCGGCGCCGGCCTCGTGGGTGCACTGCTGGCCACCCTGCTCGCCCAGCGCGGGTTTGCCGTCGACGTGTTCGAACGCCGTCCCGATCCGCGCAAAGCCGGCTACGCAGGTGGCCGATCGATCAATCTGGCATTGGCCGAACGTGGTCTGCATGGCCTGCGCGTGGCCGGGCTTACCGATGAAGTGATGCGTCTGGCGGTAATGATGCGCGGACGCATGGTGCATCATCGTGACGGCCATATCGAACTCCTGCGTTACGGTCGCGACGACAGCGAAGTGATCTGGTCGATCAGTCGCGGCGGTCTCAATGTCGCGTTGATCGATGCGGCACAGAAAGCCGGCGCGCACCTGCATTTCGATCGTCGTCTGCTGTCGGCGGAGTTCGGTGAGCAGGACGTCTCGCTGCGTTTCCACGATGACAGCGCCGACAGCGTGCACGAGCACACGGCCGCATCCGTGATCGGTGCCGACGGCGCCGGCTCCGCGCTGCGCGGAGCGATGAATGCGAAGACACCGCTCGGCGAGCGCATCGAGGAACTCGGTCACGGTTACAAGGAGCTGGAGATTCCGGCACTGCCGAATTTTCCGTCCATCTCACTTCCACCTGCCGCAGCCGCAGCGCTCGCGCGGGGCGAGACATGTGCGATCGAACGCAATGCATTGCATATCTGGCCGCGCGGCAACTACATGTGCATCGCGCTGCCGAACGCTGAAGGCAGCTTTACCGTGACCTTGTTCATGCCCGGCCAAGGCGATCCCAGTTTTGCAACCGTATCCACCGGAGCCGAAGCACGCGCCTTGTTCGAGCGCGATTTCGCCGACGCGGCGCCACTGATCCCCGACCTGGAGCAGGATTTCGCCGCGAACCCGACAGGGGTGCTTGCCACGCTCTATCTGGACCGCTGGCATGTGCACGGGCGCGCGCTGCTCGTTGGCGATGCGGCCCATGCGATCGTGCCGTTTCACGGCCAAGGCATGAACTGCGGTTTCGAAGATGCGGTCGAACTCGCGGATCTGCTCGATGCGCATGCCGACGATACCCCTTGGGCGTTTGCCGAATTCGAGCGCCGGCGTCGCCCGAACGCCGAGGCCATCGCGACAATGGCGCTTGAAAACTACGTGGAGATGCGCGATTCGGTCGCCGACGCCGGCTTCCTGTTGCGCCGCGAACTCGGACGCGTGCTGGCCGAACGTCACCCGGATCGCTTCGTACCGCGCTATTCGATGGTCACGTTCACGCGCATGCCCTATGCGCAGGCGTTCGCACGTGGCGCGATCCAGGACGCTCTCCTGCGCGAATTGTCGAACGGCAAACAGGGCATCGCCGAAATCGACCTGGCGCAAGCCGATGCGCTCGTGCGGGCGCGACTCACGTCGCTCGAATGACCACCGCGCCGGACGAGACAGCCGCGCAGATCCGCGACCTGCTCGCGATGTACCGGCGCACGCACTATCGCGTCGCACTGCCAGACCATACCGGATCCACCATTCGGATTGGCGTAGCCGCGCCCGATCCAATAACGAACTGGATCGGCACGGACGACTTCGCCGCCTATCTCACCGCGTGCAATCCCTACTCGCAGTCACTCAGCGATCGACAGAACGACGAACGCCTTGCCGAACTGCGCGACCGATTGCACAAGGCCGGCGCGCGGTTTCTCGAAGGCATCGCCTCGGTTCCGGATGAGTCCTGGTTCGAACCCAGCCTGCTGGTCAACGGTATCCCGCTGATTGCCATCGATGCGATCGCGAGCAGGTACGAGCAGAACGCTGTCGTAATCGTTCCGGCGCGCGGCGACGCGCGCCTGCGCGTGTATCGCGCCGCGTGGCGCGATGCGAGCGTCGATGTCACGGACCTCGAATGGTCGTCGCCTGATGCTTAGGTTCGATCACGCTGCGGCGAAACACTGAATCGCATGCACCGACACGTCGATGTCCCGATCCACTCGCCTCTTGCGTACTCCGACAGAACGAATGCCTGAAGCCGCCAACCCATTCGTTGAACCACGAATCCCTGAGCAAGTCGTCATCCCCGCGAAATCGAGAGGCGCTTTTCGACAGAAGAAGGCTGGCCATCCAGTTTGATTCCAGCGAGAAAATCGAGGGCAAGAATGGACTACCGCTTTTGCGAGAATGACGAGGTTCGGACTTGTTCAGCGATTCCCCAGGCGTCATCGCGCGCTGCAGTCGCCCTTGTCGACCGGGCCTTTCGATGCGATGACGTGCTTTTGACCTTCAACGACGGACGCATGCATGACGATTGAACGCCAGCGCAGGATTTTCTCCATCCTCCGCAATGTGCTGGACTCGAGCGCGCCGCCCTCGCCTGCCCAATTGCTGGAATCGTGCGGCGGCGACGAAGCGCTGGCGGCCGACGTGCTGGCGCTGCTGCGCGAGCGCACGCCGGGCCTGCTCGACAGCAATTCGAACGAGATCGCCGGACGCCTCATCGAAGCGACCCACGAGCCGCAGCCGGTCGAAGGCGAGGCCATCGGCGGCTGGAGCCTGCGCCGCGAAATCGGTCGCGGCGGCATGGGCACCGTCTTCCTCGCCGAGCGCAGCGGCGATGGTTACGTGCAGCAAGGCGCGCTCAAGCTGATCAAGCGCGGCATGGACTCTGACGACGTATTGGCGCGCTTCCGCGTCGAACGCGGGATTCTCGCCAGTCTCGTCCATCCGCATACCGCGCGCCTGCTCGACGGCGGCGTCAGCGCGGACGGCCGACCGTACTTCGTCATGGAATACGTCCACGGCGAAACGTTGCAACGATGGTCGGCGCAGACGCGCGCGACCCTCGATGCGCGCGTCGCCGTCTTCCTGCAGCTGTGCGACGCCGTCGCGCACGCGCACCACAACCTGATCGTGCATCGCGACATCAAGCCCGACAACGTGCTCGTCGATGCCGCCGGGCATGCGCGCCTGCTCGACTTCGGCATCGCCAAGCTGCTGGAACCCGGCGGCGGCGAAGACCGTACCGTCACCCAGCGACGTTTCGTCTCGCGTGCGTATGCAGCGCCAGAGCAGATCAGCGGCGCGGTCGCGACCACCGCCACCGACATCTACCAGCTCGGTGTATTGCTGTTCGAGCTGCTCACGGGTGCGCGCTTCGACGAAACGCAAACGGGCGGCGCCGTGTCGGCGTGGCTCGTCCGTGCGCAGGCGCGAGCGGATGCGGCAACCCGCCTGGCCGTGCCGGCGTCCGAGCTGCGCGGCGATGCCGGCATCATCGTCGCACGGGCGACCGATGCCGATCCGCTGCGCCGCTATGCGACGGTCGAAGCGTTCGCCAGCGATGTTCGCGCATGGCGCAGCGGAAGACCGATCGGCGCACGCGCCGACAGCAACGCCTATCGGCTGCGCCGCTTCGTCGGCCGCCATCGAATTGCAACGGCGCTCGGCATGCTCGCGATGTGCGCCGTCTTCGCCGGTTCGACGCTCGCGCTGTGGCAGGCGCGCAAGGCCGCCACCGAAGCGCGTCTCGCACGCTCTGCGCAGGCGTTTCTCACCGGCGTGTTCGATGCCGCCGCGCCCGATGCAGCGGCTGGCGAACGCGTGACCGCTCGCGAACTGCTCGACCGCGGCAGCGAGCGCATCGAGCACGAGCTCGGCGACCAGCCGCGTTTGCGGGGCGAAATGCTGCTCACGCTCGGTGCGCTGTACCGCCAGCTCGGTCAATATGCGCAAGCCGAACGTCTGCTCGAACGCGCGCGCACGACGCTCGCCGAAATCGACCCTCAGTCCGACAGCGCGATCCGCGCGCAGATCGAGTACGCGACGACCGAACGCGAGCTCGGCAAGCTCGACGATGCCGAACGCGCCATCGCTGCGGCACTCGCCCTCGAACCGGATCCAAAGCTGCGGTCGCAGGCGCTGGCCGAACGCGGCCAGCTGCGCGAGAAGCAGAGCCGCTTCGACGAGTCGGTCGCCGACGCGCGCGCTGCGCTCGCGATCGACATGGGACGTGGTGAAAGCGCGCGCGCCGACCAGGCGCGCGATCGCCAGGTCGAGGCGCTGACACTGGCGCGACGCGGCCAATTCGACGAATCCGCGCATCTGTCCGAACAGGCGATCGCCGGCATGCGCGCGCTGTACGGCCAGGAAGACACGCGCGTCGCGCAGATGCTCAACGACTACGGCGTTGCGCTGACGGAGAAAGGGCGTTCGAAGGATGCCGAGAGCGCATTGCGTGAGGCGCTCGAGATCCGCCGCAAACGGCTCGGCAACGATCATCCGGCGGTCGCCGAGAGCCTGCAGGTACTCGGCGCCGCATTGCGTGCGCAGGGCCGTCTGGACGAATGCCAGGCGGCGCTGCAAGAGGCCTTGAAGATCCAGCGTGGCGCCTTCGGCGAGCACCACGTGCTGATCGCCAACACGCTCAACTCGCTCGGCATGCTGGACTTCACGCGGCGCCGGCCGGTCGACGCCGAGCGCTACTTCCGCGAAGCACTCGCTATCTACGCCGAACGCGGCGAGCGCGACAGTGCGCCGGCCACGGCCACGGCCAACAACCAGGCGACTGCGCTTATCCAGCTCGGTCGCTACGACGACGCCGAGCCGCTGGTGCGTCGCTCGCTCGAGGTGCACCTGAAACTGGTCGGCGAGCAGCATCCGTTCGTGATGAGCGACCTCAACACGTTCGCACAACTGGAGATGCGTCGCGACCGCTTCGACAGCGCGATCGAGCATGCGCGCCGCGCGGTGCGCATCGCCGACTCCGCATCCAGTCCCGCGCGCGAAGGCGCCTACGTGCACCTGTCGTTCGCAAACGTTTTGAACCGCGCAGGCCACGCCGACGAGGCGCTGACCGAAGTTGATGGCGCAATGGCTGCGCTTGTACGCATGGATGCGGCTGACGACGCGCGCATGCCCGCCGCGCGCGCAGTGCGCGCCGACGCCCTGCTCCGCCTCGGCCGTATCGACGAAGCGCATGAACTCGCCGACAAGGTCATGGCCGAGCGCAGCGAGCGCATGCCGGGCGACATCAACGGTCTTGCCGCGACGCACGGACTGCTCGCGCGCATCGCGGATGCGCGCAATCGCCCGGCGGACGCGGCGCGCGAACGCGCCTCGGCAAAGGACCTGGTTGCAAAGATGGCGACGCCCGATCCGGACTTGTTGCGGCAGCTCGAGCGTTCATTGCCGTCGCCAGACATGTAGGTCGCAGGCGTGCCGTGATGCATCGGCTAAAATGTCCCGAGCCTTCGCCAGTCTGCGTATTCCAGGCCGCCCCCCCCCAACAAGAGCACCCGCCCATGTCCCGTTCCACCGCCGCATGGCTCGCCTGTTTCGCATTGCTGCCATTCGCGCATGCCGCCGACTACCAGGTCGATCCCTCGTTCGGCAACGCCGGATGGAGTCGCCTGTTCGAAAACGGCGGCGGGACTCAGGACGAAAAGGCCGTTGCCTTCGCGCGCACCGTGGACGGCGGCTATGTGGTCGCGCTCGAAGAGCCCGGCGGCGGCGCCAATGGCGGAACCGGCAAACGCATTGGACTCAACCGCCTCGATCGCAACGGCAATTATGTAACCAGCGGCTTCGGCACCGGTGGCCGCGTCTTCAAGGATGCGTTTCTGACCAGCGTCACCGACATGACCATCGACGCGCAGGGCCGCATCATTGTCGTCGGCGCCACGCCGGGGCCGGGTGGCCTCAGCGATTTCGGCGTGGTCCGCTTCAATTCCGACGGAAGCGACGACAGCAGCTTCGCCGGCGACGGCGGCACGTCGTTCGGCTTCGAAAATGGTGGCCCCAATATCGTTGACTCGCCAACATCGGTGCTGACCGATCCGGATGGCCGCATCGTCGTCGCCGGCAGCCTCGACCTGGGTAATTCGGACCGCCGCTTCGGCATCGTGCGCCTGAATGTGGACGGGTCGATCGATTCGACATTCGGCGATATCAACGACGGCGCCGGCGGTCATCGCGGCACGGACGGTACGTTCGTGAGCAGCACGGCCGCTTATGCGAGCCGCATCTTGCGTATTGTCGACGGCTACTACGTCATCACCGGCACGTCGGTGTTTTCGTCGACGGACACCGATTTCGCTGCGCGCATCCTGACTCCGTCGGGAGGTCCATGGGTCAACTTCATCGGTTCGTCGACATTTCCGATCGACGAGCCGGGGCCTGGCGGCTCGTTATTCGACGGCGCCAACGATGCGATCCTCGTCAATCCGACCACAATCCTGCTGGTCGGAAACGCCAGTGGCAAGTTCGCCGCGACGCGCATCAAGGTCGGCACCAGTAACGGCTCGAGCCTGTATTCGACGCTGACCTGGGACCCGAGCTTCATTGGCAGCGCGATTGTGGGACGTCCCAACCGCTATGTCGGCAATACGCCAAGCGCTTCCTGTCAGTCGGCGGCGCTGCGAAGCGACGGCCGCATCCTGCTGGTCGGCGGTACATCGAGCGCCGCCATCAGTCGGACGCCGAACGGGATGTCGATCAGTTCCGGCGACGAACCGGGCGGAAATTTCTGGACGTACGCCGGCCTAGTGACGCGACTCAATCCTGACGGAAGCCCGGACAGCGGATTCGGCCTCGGCGGCAGCTATCCGTTCGTCGCACCAACGAGCGGGGGTTCGCAAAGCATCTACTCGGAATTCAAACAAGTGCGCTTCGATGGCGCGCAAGCGGTGATCATCGGCAGTTCGGTCGACAACAACGGAAGCGTGTCCGATTTCGACGGCGTCATCACGCGGCTGCAGTCTGACACTATCTTCGCCAACGGTTTCGAGGCGCAGCCGTAGCAGCGCCGTCTCGACCTGTGCATGGTGTTGCCGCGCACATGCCGTTAGCATGCGCGCGGCATGCCTTCTTCCGAACTCCACGATCGTCCCGCGCTGCTCGAAGCCAGCGCACTCGCGTTTGCGCGCAATGACGAGCCGATTTTCGGCCCGCTCGATTTCGCGTTGCACTCCGCTGAAGTCGTGCTGATCGAAGGAGACAACGGTGCCGGCAAGTCGACGCTACTGCGTGTGCTTTCTGGCCTGCTCGCACCGACGTCCGGCGAAATCCGCTTGAACGGCGAACCGTTGACGCTCGCGCGCTTGTCGCCGCAGGTCGCCTTGCTCAGTCATCAGTCCGGGCTCAAACCGGAACTGACGGCGCTGGAGAACCTGCGCTTTGCGGCAGGCCTGCACGGCGTGCGCACGGGCACGTCACCTGCCACCGCGCTGGCCGGCGTCGGTCTCGAAGGCTATGCGGATGTACCGACGCGGCAATTGTCTGCTGGTCAGAAGAAGCGTGTCGCGCTCGCCCGCGTGCTGCTCGCGCCGGTCGGCTTGTGGTTGCTCGACGAACCGTACGCGAACCTCGATCTTGAAGGCATCCGTCTGGTCAACCGACTGCTCGAGAACCATGCGAACCGCGGTGGGGCCGCCCTGATCACCTCGCATGGCGCGTATGCGTATACATCGGGTACGCCGCGCAGCATTCCGCTGCGCGCGGGGCAAGGTGGGAACGACTCCGGCGGCGGTGGCGCGAGCGTTGTCGATTCAAGCGGGAGCGTCGCGGCTGAAGCCGCTCCCACAGGACCAGGAATCGGAACCGCATCGCGGTCATCTTCTGCAACCGGAACGCGTGCGCCATGAAGCCCGGCACGACTGCCGCTGCTTGCGCTGCGCTGATCCGGCGCGACCTGACCCTGGTCTGGCGCCGGCGCGGGGATGCGTTGAATCCGATCCTGTTCGCGCTGATCGTGGTCTCGTTGTTCCCGCTCGCACTCGGGCCCGAGCCGGAGAACCTGCGGCGAATTGCCGCTGGTGTGGTCTTCGTCGCATTGTTGCTCGCAGGTCTGCTTGCGCTCGATACCTTGTTCCGCAGCGACTACGAAGACGGCTCGCTGGAGCAACTGGTGCTGTCGCCGCATCCATTGTCGCTGCTGCTCGCCTGCAAAATTGCGGTGCACTGGCTCACCACCGCGTTGCCGCTGATCCTGATCGCGCCGCTGCTCGGCGAACTGCTGCATATTGCCGAGCCGGTGCGTTGGGTGTTGCCGACCGCGCTGCTCCTTGCAACGCCGCTGCTGAGCCTGCTCGGCGCGGTCTGCGTCGCGTTGACGGTCGGTATGCACCGCTCCGGCATGCTGGTCGCATTGCTCGTTCTGCCGCTGTACGTGCCAGTGCTGATTTTCGGCGCTGGCGCCTGCAATGCGGCTCAAGCAGGCCTGCCGTTTCTTGCGCCGCTGCTGTGGCTCGGTGCAGCGTTGGTGCTGGCGCTGGTACTGGCGCCCATGGCCTGCGCGGCAGCGCTCAGAATATCCCTGAGCTGACGCTTGGCGCTGGGGGTTTTCATCCAGTCGCCCAACACGGATTTACCCGTTCGTATTAAGGTTACGGTATTCCGTCGTCACCCCCGTTTCCCGATGCACTCGGGCCAACGGCAAGATATGGCTCGCAACCTCCGCTCGACATGAATCCACTTCTGCTCTGGTTCCACAAATTCGGGGCGCCACCCACCGCGTATCGCGTCGCCGGCGCAATCGCACCGTGGTGCTACGGGCTCGCCCTGGTGCTCGGCATCGTCGCGTTGTACGGCGGGCTCGTACTCGCGCCGCGCGACTATCAGCAAGGCGATGCCTACCGGATCATCTTCATCCACGTGCCATGCGCGTGGATGGGTCTGTTCGCGTATTTGTTCATGGCCGCGAACGCGTTCGTCGCACTGGTGTGGCGCATCAAGCTCAGTGAAGTCCTGGCAATGGCGAGTGCGCCGGTCGGTGCAGCGTTCACCTTCATCACGCTCGTGACCGGTTCGATCTGGGGCAAGCCGATGTGGGGCACGTGGTGGACGTGGGACGCGCGCCTGACCTCGGAACTGTTCCTGCTGTTCCTCTACTTCGGCGTGATCGGCTTGTACGCGGCGATCGAAGACCGACGCCAGGCCGCACGCGCGGCCGGCTTCCTTGCGTTGATCGGCGTGATCAATCTGCCGATCATCCATTTCTCGGTGAACTGGTGGAATACGCTGCACCAAGGTCAGACCGTGCGCTTGATGGGTCCATCGAAAATCGACGCCGGCATGTTGTTGCCGTTGCTGACGATGGCACTCGCGACGCATCTGTGGTTTTTCGGCAGCCTGCTGGTGCGCACACGCGTTGGTCTGCTCGAGCTGGAAGGTGGCAAGGACTGGGTGCGCACCATCGCACTCGCGGAAGGAACACGCGCATGAACGACTTTTTCGCGATGGGCGGTTACGGCGCCTACATCTGGACCGCGTATGCGGTGTTCTTCGTCGTGCTAGCGCTCGAAGCCGTTGCGCCGCTCGCGCAGCGCAAACGCCTGCTTGCCGATATCCGCGGTCGCTTGAAGCGCCGTGAAGCGCGCGAGGCCAGGCCATGACGCCGACACGCAGACGCCGCCTGATCGTGATTTCGCTCGTGCTCGTCGCCGTCGCGATCGCCGGCGGACTGACCGTGCTCGCGTTGCAGCAGAACATGACGTATCTGTTCTCGCCGAGTGAAATCGAGGCTGGTCGCGCACCGGCTGCGGCGCGCTTCCGTCTCGGCGGCGTGGTGCTGGAGAAATCCATCAAGCGCGCAAGCGATTCACTCAAGGTCGACTTCGTCGTCACCGATCGCTTCAAGGAAATGCCGGTCGAATACACCGGCATCCTTCCGGATCTGTTCCGCGAAGGCCAGAGCATCGTCGCCAGCGGCGCGTTGCAGAACGGCCACTTCGTCGCAAGCGAAGTGCTGGCCAAGCACGATGAGACCTATATGCCGAAGGAAGTTGCCGACGCCATCGCGAAAGCGAAGCAGGTACACGTCGATCGTGCCGACGCGGCGACGCCCGCTGGAGGCAGCCCATGATCCCCGAGCTTGGTCAATTCGCGCTGATCCTCGCGCTGCTGCTGTCGCTTGCACAATGCGTGCTTCCGATCCTCGGTGCGCAGCTCGGCAACCGCGCCCTGATTGCGGTTGCGCGACCCGCCGTCGCGGGTCAAGCCGTGTTCGTCGTGCTTGCGTTTGCGATCCTCACCTACGCATTCATCACGCAGGATTTTTCGGTCCGGTACGTCGCCGAAAATTCGAACTCGCTGCTGCCCTGGTACTACCGGTTCTCCGCGGTCTGGGGCGCGCATGAAGGCTCGTTGCTGCTGTGGGTGCTGATCCTCAACGTGTGGACGGTCGCCGTCGCCGCGTTCTCGGGTCGCCTGCCGGATGCGTTCATTGCACGCGTGCTCGGCGTGCTCGGCTTCATCAGCTTCGGCTTCCTTTTGTTCACGGTATTGACCTCCAATCCTTTCCTGCGCGAACTGCCGATCCCGCTCGATGGTAATGATCTCAATCCGGTGCTGCAGGATCCCGGACTGATCATGCATCCGCCGATGCTGTACACCGGCTATGTGGGCTTTTCGGTCGCGTTCGCGTTCGCGATCGCGGCATTGCTCGGCGGTGAACTCGATGTGCGTTGGGTGCGCTGGGCGCGTCCGTGGACGAACGTTGCATGGGCGTTTCTCACGCTCGGCATCGCGCTGGGTTCGTGGTGGGCGTATTACGAACTCGGCTGGGGCGGCTGGTGGTTCTGGGATCCAGTCGAGAATGCGTCATTCATGCCGTGGCTGGTCGGCACCGCGCTGATCCATTCCCAGGCGGTTACCGAAAAACGCGGCTCGTTCCGCGCATGGACCCTGCTGCTTGCGATCTTTGCATTCTCGCTGTCCCTGCTCGGTACCTTCCTGGTGCGCTCCGGCGTGCTCACCAGCGTGCATTCGTTTGCAAGCGATCCCAAGCGCGGCTTGTTCATCCTGACCTTTCTCGCGATCGTGATTGGCGGTTCGCTGCTGCTGTACGCCGTGCGCGCGCCAAAGGTTTCCGGCGGCGAGCCGTTTGCTGCCGTTTCCCGCGACACGGCATTGCTGATCAACAACCTCATGTTCACCTGCGCTGCCGCGATGGTCCTGCTCGGTACGCTGTATCCGATGCTCGGCGATGCGTTCGACCTCGGCCGTATTTCGGTAGGGCCGCCCTACTTCGGTTTCATGTTCGTGTTGTTGATGTTGCCAGTGGTGTTGCTGCTCCCGTTCGGACCCATGTTGCGCTGGCGCGCAGGCAATCTGGCCACTGCCGC
>JBDSBK010000159.1:0-4248 GCA_039921645.1 Dokdonella sp. | reverse complement strand
ATGGCGGCGTGCTCGTGCCGACGAGCTTTGCCACAGGCTCGACGTTCCAGGACGATCGCACCAACTACGAACACTTCAAGAGCATGAGCCACGAGCTCGACCTGAAGTCGGCTGGCGACAACACGATTGACTGGATTCTCGGCCTCTATTACGCGTCCGAAGACAATTCGATCCGCTTCGACATTCCGATCTTCAACGGCACGCCGCAAGGCACCGTTGCGTGGCAGGGATCGTTCATCCAGCCGAAGGAAACGGTGGATTCCTACGCCGGCTTCGCGCAGGCGATCTGGCATATCAATGACTCGCTGCGTCTGACCGGCGGCGCCCGTTATACGCATGACGAAAAGGAAAATCGCGGTGGTCGTGGTTGGGGTTGGGCCTACAACGCGGATGTGCCGCAGGTACCGATTGCGCCGGGCACGATTCCGGGTCCTGGCAATGGTTTCGGGCTCGGCGTCAGCGGCATCAACGACGGCAAGTACGACGCGAGCAAGCCGACCTGGCTGCTGCGCCTCGATGCCGATCTCGGCGACAACGCGTTCGTCTACGGCAGTGTGTCGACCGGATACAAATCCGGTGGTCTGCAGGACGGCGGTGCGCCGTACAAGGGCGAGACACTGACCAACTACGAACTCGGTGTGAAGCTGACCTTCCTCGATCGTCGCCTGACCTGGAACAACGCGGTCTACTACGAGGACTTCAAGAATTTCCAGCTGTCCGCACCGATCACGTTCACCGATGGCAGCCGTGGTCTCGGTTTTTCCAATGTGAAGGGCAGCACCAAGGTGGTGGGCGTCGAATCCGAACTCGCCGCCGTGCTCGGCGATGCGGACCGCTTGAACCTCGTGCTGTCGCTGCTTCCGAAGAAAGAGCTGGGCACCCTGCTTTATGCAGGCAGCAACGACTACGGCGGCCTGCCGGCATGTCCGGCGGCATCGGGCATCGGCAATTGTCTGGATGTCAGTGGCAATGATCTTGCGCATGCTCCCGACACCTCGTTCACGCTGATCTACGAACACGTGTTCACTTTTGCCAACGGCAGCACGCTGGTGCCGCGCTTCAGCGGTCACTACGAATCGTCGAGCTGGCTGAGTCCGTTCAATCTCGGCGACGGCGACACGCAGAAGGCGTATTTCCGCGGCGATCTGTCGATGCGCTACACGCCTGTCGATGCAAAGTGGTGGGCTGGCATGTATGTCGGCAATTTCACCGACGTGAAAGTGCGCACGAATGCCGGCCGCACGTCGCTCGGCAGCGGCCAGTTCATCTACACCTCGCAGTACTTGCCGCCACGTACGTTTGGAGTGAATTTCGGATTCGACTTCTGATCGCGTCCGATCGATTCACAGGGTTGCGCCCGGGTGGCGGTTCCGCAGCAACGAGCGGCGCCGCCACCTCTTTTCCCGCTCGTGTCATCTGCCGCACATCACACGATCGGCGGCAGTGAAATGGAGATACGTCCTCATGCAGCGCCGCGACTTACTGCGTTTTACTCTCGGCTTGGCCGGCAGTTCCGTTCTGACGCGAAGCAGATGGAGTTTCGCCGACATGCATGACGGCACCGCATCTCCGGCTTCCGTGGCATCCGGCTCGCTGGGTGTCGGTGAATTTCCAAAGGGATTCCTGTGGGGATCGGCAACCGCGGCGTATCAGATCGAAGGGGCGTGGAACATCGATGGGCGCGGCGAGTCCATCTGGGACCGCTTCGCTCACACGCCGGGCAAAGTGAAGAACAACGCCAACGGCGACATCGCATGCGACAGCTATCATCGCTATCGCGAAGACATCGCACTCATGCGTCGCCTCGGTGTGAAGACCTATCGCTTTTCGATTTCGTGGCCACGCGTGCAGCCTGCGGGACGCGGCGCGGCGAACCAGAAGGGCCTGGACTACTACCGGCGCGTCATCGATGCGTTGCTGGAAGCAGGCATCCGACCGTTCCCTACGTTGTATCACTGGGACCTGCCGCAACGTCTCGAAGATGACGGTGGCTGGCCCAATCGCGATACGGCAGAGCGCCTCGCCGACTACGCCAAGATCGTTGCCGACGCGCTCGGCGATCGCATTGGGCAATGGAGCATTTTCAACGAACCCAAGACCTTCACCCATGTCGGCTACTGGCAGGGCACGCACGCGCCGGGTCGCACCGAGCCGCTCGCCTTGTTGCGCGCTACGCACACCGTCAATCTTGCGCAGGGCATGGCGTTCCGCGTGCTGAAAGCGGCAAGTTCGAAGCCTCAGGTCGGTGGTGTGATCGATGTGGCGCCGATGAATCCGGCGACGGATTCGGCGACGGACAAGGCGGCCGCACAACGTTGGTACAAGTTCCTCAACCTGTGGTTCCTCGATCCGCCTCTCAAAGGCCGTTACCCCGATGGCGTCCTGCCCGCGGCGCAGCAGGCGCAACTGCTCGACATGCGCGACGGCGACGAGGCCATCATGCGTGCGCCATTCGACTTCATCGGCCTCAACTACTACTCGCCGTGGATCGTGCGTGATGCGCCCCAGGGCAACGGGATTCCTGGCCTCAATACCCAGGCCGACTGGGCGGCCGGTCCGGACGAGAAGACCGACAACGGATGGGACATCTACCCGCAGGGTTTTTACGAAATACTCAAGGACATCTCGGCGCACACGGGCAAACTCCCGATCGAGATCACCGAGAACGGCGCGGCCTACAACACTGCGCCCGACGATCACGGGCATGTGCACGATCGCAAGCGCATCGTGTGGCTGCAGAAACATCTGCGCGAGCTGTCGCGCGCGATCCGCGACGGCGTGCCGGTGCGCGCTTACCATTGCTGGAGCCTGCTCGACAATTTCGAATGGGGCGAAGGCTATGCGCAGCGCTTCGGCCTGGTCTACGTGGATTTCAAGAACCGGCAGCAGCGAACGGTCAAGGATTCCGGCACCTGGTACGCCAAGGTGATCGCAGCCAATCGCGTGGTATGAGCACGTCCATCGCGCCAGGCGTAGCCCGCGTGATCCAACAAAAGGACAAACAATGAGCGCCATTGCAACGGCCACGCCGACTCAACCCAAGGCCGCTGCCGCCATCACGTGCGCGTTGGCAGCGCTGGCCGGATTGATGTTCGGACTCGACATCGGCGTCATCTCCGGCGCGACGCAGTTCATCCAGGCGGAATTCCACATCTCCGATCATGTCGTCGAGTGGATCGTCAGCTCGATGATGTTCGGTGCCGCGCTCGGCGCGGCGATTGCCGGATGGATGTCGGTATCGCTCGGGCGCAAGCGCTCGCTCATCCTGGGCGCGATGTTGTTCGTCGTAGGGTCGCTGCTGTGTGGCGCTGCGTGGTCGCCGCAGAGCCTGATCGTCGCGCGCGTGCTGCTCGGTCTCGCGATCGGTATCGCCGCATTCACCGCGCCTCTCTACCTCGCGGAAGTCGCGCCGGAAGATTCGCGGGGCGCAATGATTTCGCTGTATCAGTTGATGATCACGATCGGCATCCTCGTCGCGTTTCTTTCCGATACCGCTTTCAGCTACTCCGGCAACTGGCGCTGGATGCTCGGCATCATCGCGATTCCCGGATTTCTGTTTCTCCTCAGCCTGTTCCTGCTGCCCGACAGCCCGCGCTGGCTGCTCATGCGCAGCCGCAGGGAAGAAGCGCTGGCCGTGCTGCTCAAGTTGCGCGGCAATCCGCACATCGTTGAGCGCGAGGTCGCCGACATCGAGGAGCAATTGCGCACCCCGCAACATGGCTGGCGCCTGTTTCTCGAGAACCGCAATTTCCGCCGTTCGGTCGCACTCGGCGTGATGCTGCAGCTCGTGCAGCAATTCACCGGCATGAACGTGGTCATGTACTACGCGCCGCGGATTTTCCAGGACATGGGCTACGACACGGCGTCGCAGATGTGGTTCACCGCGGCCGTCGGTTTGACCAATGTGCTGGCGACCTTCATCGCGATCGGATTGGTCGACCGCTGGGGACGCAAGCCCATTCTCTATATCGGATTCAGCGTGATGGCGATCGGCCTCGGTGCCGTTGGCAGCATGATGCATCTGGGCATCGTCAGCCATGTCCAACAGATGTTCACGGTCGGCATGTTGCTGCTCTTCATCGTCGGCTTCGCGATGTCGGCAGGCCCGTTGATCTGGGTGCTCTGTTCGGAGATCCAGCCATTGAAAGGCCGTGATTTCGGTATCGGCTGCTCCACCGTCACGAACTGGGTGGCCAACATGATCGTCGGCGCCACCTTCCTGACGCTGCTGAACGGCATCGGCAATGC
>JBDSBK010000158.1:0-4602 GCA_039921645.1 Dokdonella sp. | reverse complement strand
CGCGAAGCGCAATTTGCGGTGTAGCCACCCAGCAGGGTGGTGGGAGCCGAGAAATTGGCGGCGGTGTCACCGGACAATGCGTACGTGCCCTGCACGAGCTTGATCGTGAACGGCTGCGACTGGAATGCGCCGAGCGTAAACGCCACTTGCATCAACGCAGCGCTGTCAGCGCAGAACTCGCCCGCGTGGACGCCGCAGGCCGCGAACGGCAACAGCAGCGCAAGCACGCGGATCGAACGACGCAGATTTTGACGGCAACGCATTGGATTCTCCGAAAGATCGCACGCGAGGCATCGCGCAGGGACGCGCAGATGGATTCAGTCGTGTCTGACTGAAGCAATCCCGGATTCACGAGCATTCATGACATC
Source organism: Dokdonella sp. (assembly GCA_039921645.1). GTDB lineage: Bacteria > Pseudomonadota > Gammaproteobacteria > Xanthomonadales > Rhodanobacteraceae > Dokdonella_A. The sequence goes on along the minus strand of JBDSBK010000158.1, from coordinate 4,234 downwards.
GAGCGAGCGCTGCTTTGCAAAAACGCGTTCGGTTGCACGACGCTTGCGCGCCGCCGAGGTGTGCGTAGCGTGGCGTGCGGCGAGGCCTATGGCCGAGCGGGAGCAGCGAGTCTGGCAGTCAATGCGCGCGTACGCGGATGCTCCACGCCGAGGACGCGACGGAAGGTCGCAAGCGCTTCGGTGCGCAGGCCGAGCGCTTCCGTGGCCTGATCCGGACGCCCGAGCAGATCCGCGAGCAACAGATCGATGTCACCGACACGCGAACTGCCCGCGTCTTTGCCAGCGAGCAGATCCGCGCGTGCTGCGCGCGCCAGCTTCTCACCGCCAACGGGATCGCCGGAGCGCGCCAATGCTGCGCCGTACGCCGCCTGCGCCCAGGCGACGTAGCCGTTGCTGCCACCCGATTCCGCCAGTTCGGCACGCGCCGTGGCCAGCGTCGAAAGCGCCTCGGAATCGTGCTCGGCAAGCTGCAGCATGCCCAGGCGCACGGTCACCCGCCCGCGCATGGGCTGATTGTTCGCAACGAGAATGCGAAGGGACTCGGTCAGCGCCGCGCGCGCGCCGGCTGCGTCGTTGTTCAAATTGCGCGCGTTGCCGAGCGTGCCGAGCACGGTACCGAGCATCGGCGCGTCCGGCTTCAACGTGGCGCGTGCGCGCTGCTCGATTGCCGTCAATGTCGCCAGCCCTTCGCTGACATGTCCGGCACTCACCTGCGCCAGACCGAGCATGTTGTCGACGTAGATCATGCGTGCGTGATCCGTGCCGACCAGCTTGGCCAGCATGGCGTGCGCGCGAAGCGCCGTCGTTTCCGCGTCGGCGTAGCGCTCCGCATAGAACGCATCGGCTGCGAGGTTCATCAGGTCCATCGCGACGTCCTGGCTTTCCGCGCCGTCGATTTTCTGGCGTTCGCGCAGTACGGCCTCGTGCAGGCGCAAGGCCTCGACATGGTTGCCCGCTGCATTGGCGAGCTTGGCCAGGCCGGTCACCGACGAAATGTGGTCGCGCGCGTACTGTGCCCCGGCATTGCGCAACAGCCGTTCGGCCTCGATGAAGGATGCCTGTGCGGCCGGCGAGTCGCCGCCCTGTTCCTGATCGACGCCCAGATTGGTCAATGCCACGCCGGTTTCGGCCGATGACGCCCCGTAAAACGAGCGCACGGCCTCCACATTGCGCTGCGCCAGCACGCGCGCGCGGCGAGGATCGCCGGTGCGCACGAGCGTCTGCTGGATGCGCTGACGCATTTCGATCTGCACCTCTGGCGCGTCGCTGAAATCGCGCTCGATGCGTGCGATGGCATTGTCGAGCAGTCGATCGGGCGGTGCCTTGCGGCCCGGATGATCGTCGAACGGATTGGCGTCCTCGAGCAGACCGATCAGGAATTCCTTGCTGCGTTCGGCACGGCTGGCCATGTGCTCGGCGCGCTGCGCCTGCCAAAGGCTGACTCCGGTGCCGACGATCATCGCCAGCACGGCCGCGACCAGCGCTGCACTCGCGAGACGGTTGCGACGCGCGAACTTCCCGATGCGATAAAGCGCGCCATCCGGCCGCGCAATCACCGGACGTCCATCGAGGAACCGCTGCACATCGTCGGCCAACGCTTCCGCGCCGGCATAGCGGCGCTGCGGTTCCGCCGCGAGCGCGCGCAACACGATCGCATCGAGGTCGCCGCGCAACTGGATCGCCACGGCGCGTTGTGTGGGCGTCGCCGAGGCGCGCTGCACTGCCGCGCTCGGTCGCGTCACCGTATCGTCGTCGCGGCGCAGCGCGGAATAGCGCAGGCCGGTCAGCAACTCGAACAACACGACGCCCAACGCGAACACGTCGGTCGCCGTGGTCAACGTGCCGCCGCTCAGCTGCTCCGGCGCCGCGTACGCGCGCGTCAGGAATCGCAGCTCGGTGGCGGATTCTTTCGCCGCATCCGCGTCGAGGAGCTTGGCGATGCCGAAATCGAGCAGGCAGGGCGTGCCATCCGGACGCATCTGCACGTTCGATGGCTTCAGGTCGCGGTGGACGATCAGGCGCTGGTGGGCGTACGCGACCGCACGACAGAGGCGCAGGAACACGCCGACGCGCGACCGCATGTCGTGAGCGCCCTCGATCCACTCGTGCAGGCCGATGCCCTCGACATACTCCATCGCGAACCATGGCCGCCCGCGCGCGTCGAGTCCGCCATCGAGCAAGCGCGCGATGTCGGGGTGGTTGATCTGTGCAAGCAGTTCGCGCTCGCGCTGGAATTGCGAGAGCACGGCAACGCTGTCCATGCCGAGTCGGATCAGCTTCAGCGCAACCTGCTGCGTGAATCCGCCGTCGACGCGCTCGGCAAGCCAGACACTGCCCATGCCGCCCTCGCCGAGCTTGCGCGCCAGTCGGTACGGGCCGACGCGCTCGCCTGCCTGCGTGATGTCGACGGTTGGCAGCGTGTCGGCGACGAGCTGGTCGAGCGAGCGGTCGATGGCCAACCCCTCGCGCGCATCGAGCTCGAGCAAGCGCGAAAGCGTGGCGTGCAAGCCGGCATCGCCTGCACACACGCGCAGCAGCCATGTAGCGCGCTCATCCGTGGCTTGATCCAGTCCTTCGCGCAGAAGATCCGCGACGCGCGCGGAAAGCGGCTCAGCCACCGATGTCCCTGGGCGCGTCGAGTTGCATCTGCAACAACGCGCGCGCAGCACGCCAGTCGCGCGCCACGGTGCGTTCGGTGAGTCCGAGCAACTGGCCGATCTCGGCGAAACCGAGACCGGCGAAGAAATGCAGTTCCACGACCTGGGCCAGGCGTGCGTCCGCCGCGGCGAGCTGTTGCAGCGCCTGATCCAGCGCGACCACGTCGACATGATCGCCGGCGTCCGAAGGCACCGCGAGCGCACTGTCGAACGTCGCCGCGATCTGGCCGCCGCCGCGCTTTTGCGCGATCGAATCGCGCGCCGCGTTGAGCAGGACCTGACGCATTGCGCGCGCGGCGAGTGCGAAGAAATGCGCCTTGTCGTTCAGCGCAAGTTCGCGACCGGCCAACTTCAGATAGGTTTCATGCACGAGCGCGGTCGTCGACAACGTCGCTCCAGCGCCGCGCGCGAGATAGCGCGCCCGGCGGTGAAGGTCCGCATACACCGCCGCGAACAGGCTGTCGTAAGCCTGCACATCGCCGCTCGAACACCGACGCAGCAGATCCGCCGTGTCGAGCTCCCCCGCGCCCGCATCCGATTCCATCGCCCCTCCCCCTGTACGGATCGATGATGCGCTGCCGCGGCGATCTGCCACAAGGACCTTGTGCCGCAGGCGCCGTGCACAGTGGGCGGGTAGACTCGACGCGAGACGCACGATGGATACTCCCCGCCCCGCCACCGATCGTTCCTGGTTCCGCAGCCGCGGCGGACGTCGTTTCGGCGTCGAGTTCGCGGCCATTGTCTGCGTCAAGATCGCGTTGCTGATCCTGATCTGGTTCATCTGCTTCCGCCCGCACCCGCGTCCAGATACGCGTCCTGCGGCTATCGAGGACCATCTGCTCGCCCCCGCCACGGAGATCCCGCATGATCGATGAGGCCGTCGTCACGCTCTCTCGCCTGCAGTTCGCGCTGACCGCGCTGTACCACTTCCTGTTCGTGCCGCTGACGCTCGGCCTGTCGTGGATGCTCGCGATCATGGAAGCGGTCTACGTGATGACCGGGCGCGAGATCTGGAAGCGCATGACCCAGTTCTGGGGCGTGCTGTTCGGCATCAACTTCGCCATGGGCGTCGCCACCGGCGTCACGATGGAGTTCCAGTTCGGCACCAACTGGGCGTACTACGCGCACTACGTCGGCGACATCTTCGGCACGCCGCTCGCGATCGAAGGGCTGATGGCGTTCTTCCTCGAAGCAACCTTCATCGGTCTGTTCTTCTTCGGCTGGGACAAGCTGTCGCGCACCAAACACCTGATCGTGACCTTCCTGCTCGCCCTAGGCACCAACCTTTCCGCGCTGTGGATCCTGATCGCGAACGCGTGGATGCAGAACCCGGTCGGCAGCGAATTCAATCTCGACACGATGCGCATGGAGCTCACGTCGTTCAGCGCGGTGCTGTTCAATCCGGTCGCACAGTCGAAGTTCGTGCACACGGTCAGTGCCGGCTACGTCCTCGGCGCGATGTTCGTGCTGTCGATCAGCGCGTGGTACCTGCTGCGCGGGCGCAACGTCGAATTCGCCAAGCGCTCGATGACGGTGGCGGCCAGCTTCGGCCTCGCTGCAGCGCTCAGCGTGGTCGT
>JBDSBK010000157.1:0-3059 GCA_039921645.1 Dokdonella sp. | reverse complement strand
TCGATCTCGCAAAACACCGCATCGGGTTCGTGCGCGAGGCAGTACGCCGCGAATTCGCGTTCCACGCGCACGATGCCGACGGGTGGCCGGCGCCACTGGATGCTGGTGGTCAGATCTATATGGATGCGTGACATATCCGTTCCATCAGTTCGCTGGGTCGTCGGAGTTCGCGATCACGCGTTCGACGAGGTCGATCAGGCGTTCGCGGATGATGCTTTCGCGGTAGTTGGCCAGCACATAGTCGTGTCCGGCTGTGCCGATGCGCGATCGTTCTTCCGCAGTAAGCGTGCACAGCTGTTCCATCTTCCGGACCATTTCGTCCGTCGAGGCGTAGTGGAAACCACCGCCGGAGTGGTCCACGTGATCGCGCATGACTTCGCATCGAGCGTTGACGAGCACGGGCGTGCGTTGCGCCATCGCCTCCAGCGTGACGATGCTGAAGCTTTCGTACCGCGACGGCAGCACGAAGCCGACAGCACCGGCCATCAGGGCGAGCTTGCGCTGTTCGTCGACGAATCCGAGATACTCGATGTCCGGCGAACGCGGCAGTCCCATGTTGTCGACACCGGTAAGGACGAGCGATACACCAAGGCGGCTCGGCAAGCGCGTGAATGCGTTCAGCAGCTCATCGCAACCCTTGCCAGAATCGATGCGACCGCAGTACAGCAGATAAGGGCGCTTGCGCGTTTCTGCACGCGTCGACTGCGCATGCATGACGGCCATTCCGATCACATCGCCTTCATCGAAACCCCACAGACGCGCTGCCACGCGTTGCTCTGCACGCGTCAACCAGATTCGATGCTCGTAGCGCGCATAGCGCTGCGCAAATACGGAAAAATACGCTGGCGGCTCGTCGTGCAAGGTTGGCACGAGGATCGCCTTGCGCGGACACACGGCGCGGATTGCGAAGTAGGTGGTCGAATACAGATAGGTACAAAAGATCACGGCTGCATATTCATGCCCATGATCGCGGAGCCAGATTTCGAGATCGGGGCAGTGCGGCCCCTGGAAACGAATGAACTCCTCCTGCACCCCTTCGCGCTGAAAATGCGCTCCCTGGGGCGCGCCGCCCGGCGGTGCATCGCCGATCGTGCGCAGATACAACTTTCGCCAGTAGTCTCCGCGCTCAAATGAGACGCTAAATGCGCGTACGGAGATGCCTTCGCGCATGCGCACACCCGGCTCGATCGCATTCTTCCAGCTGATGTAGTCGATGGCAGTTGATGTCAGCACCTCGACATCGAAGCCTGTCGACAGCAGCTGCGCGTATTGCCAGGCCAGCGCCTCGGCCCCACCGACGACCGATTCGTGGCAGCGCTGCACCACGATCGCGACGCGCTTCATCGCAGCGCCTCGAGGACCGTCGCCAACTGCGACTCCAGCACACTCGGCGAGAATGCGGCGGCGACACGCTCGAATCCACGCTGGCGCAAGACATCGCGCAGCGCTGCATCCTGCCGCAAACGTTCGACCGATGCTGCAATCAGTGCCGGATCCGCGCTGCTCCACAACAGCCCGGCGTTGCCGACCGTCCAGCCTTGCGCTGTACAATCCAGCGCCACCACCGGTACGCCGAGTGCCATCGCTTCGGCAAGCGGCACACAAAAACCTTCATGGCCGCTCAGCGAAATCAGCGCATCGGCACCCAGATAGGCCGCCTTCAGCACGCTGTCGTCGACATCGCGCAGAAATCGAACATGTGATTCAAGATGCAGCGAGGCCAGCTTGTCGCGCAGCGCGGCGTTGTAACTCGCCAGGCGTGGATCTTCGGAGCCCACAACGAGCAGCCGGGCATTCGCTTCGCAACGATCAACATAGGTGGCGAACGCGTCGAACAATGCGAGATGCCCCTTGTTAGGCGCCAGTCGTCCCACGACCAGCCAGTTCGCGCTGCCGTCACAGATTTCGTCGAGTACGCGAAGATCGCTGGGCGATTCGATCAACCGATCGAGTCGGTTGAACGGAGGCAGCACAGCGCAACGTTCCGCCGCCACTCCGACAGCGAGGAAATCCGTCACGTTGAAAGGTGACGCACCAAGGTAAAGCTCGCAGTCGAGCGCGGCCAGCGTCGCAATTTCTTCACGGCCCGCACGACACGACGTTTCGTATTCCAGCGACCAGCCGGCAAAGAATTCCGGGGGCGTCACGTTGTGGTAGCGCACGATGCGCCGGCAGCGTGCACGCTGCAGGATTTCGACGCCGGGCGGCCAGCCGAATGCGAAGTGATAGATCAATACGGCGTCCGGATCGCGGATGACCCCATCGATCGCTTCCAACGGTTCGGCGGCAGGCGATTCGCCCTGCGTCGCACTCGCGAACAGGCGCACCTCGTGACCCTGGCGTACCAGCGCGGCGGCCATTTCGCGTGCGTCGGTGCCAACCGCATCGCGTTCGCCGAGGACCGCAACCAGCATCGCAATCCTCATGGATGCGCCCTGCCCGAATGCATTGGAACGACGAGCGGGCTCACCGGATTGCGCGCCGCGCGAGCAAGGCCATGCTGCCGTCGGCTGCATCGATTCGCCGTGTGTCGACGAAGCCGCTCGCAAGCAGCGCCTGCATCAGCACATCGGGCGATATCGTCGGCGCGCTGGCTTCGAGCAGGGCGTCGACCAGGGCCGCGGGCTCGCGCGCGAACGCGAGGAGCAGCACGCCGCTGTCACGCAGCACGCGGGCCGCCTCAGCCAGCCATTCGATACTTGGCGCACTGCGTGCCAGGACCGGGAACGCCAGCATGCTGAGGCCGTCGATGCTCGCGTCGGCGGCGCGGCGCAGCACATTACGGGGTGGTGTCGGATCGACGACGATTCCGTGCATGTTCGCGGCTTCATGAAGCGCTGCATTCGGTTCCGCAGTGCCTACATCGAAGCCGCGCGCGGCGAGCAAGGCGGGCCAGTCGCCTGCGCACGCGAGCGCAAGCACGCTTGCGCGTTCGGGCAAGCGGGTACCAAACGCATTCGCCCAAGCCAGATTGCGTGCTGCGCGCGCCGGATCCGCAGCAACGACCGCAAGAGCGGCTTGGGCGGCGCTCGCTGCATGTTCCTTCTCGCGCTGATCGG
>JBDSBK010000156.1:0-10703 GCA_039921645.1 Dokdonella sp. | reverse complement strand
GCGACAAGACGCAGATCGCGACCGTTGTACTTGCGGCGCAATATCACCCGCTATGGCAGGTTGTCGCCGGCAGTACGATCGGGATGCTGCTTGCGAATGTGCCGGTGGTGTGGCTCGGCTCGCGCTTCGCGGAGAAATTGCCGTTGCGCGCTGCGCGCATCGGCGCGGCGCTGCTGTTTGCCGCACTCGGCGTGTGGATCGTGTTGCGGTGACGGAGCACGGCATGCACTGGCAGACGCGCAACGCATGCGAAGCGGCGCGTTTTCTGGCACGGAATGTGTAGCGTTTTTGGCTTGCCTGCTGCACGTATCGATGGAGAACACTCCCCCATGCCCTTGGTTGCGCGCGTTCTGATGGGTCGATGGAATCCAGTGCGCGCCGTCGTTCTTTCATGGCTGTTTTCATCTTCGGCCGTTGCCGCCAGCCCCGCGCGCGAGGTCGTCGCAGGGCCGCCGCAGACGATCGAAACGCAACTGCGCTGGCAGACCTATCGGCGATTCGCGAGTCGCGAGGGACTGCCACGCAATTGGGTGACGGCGCTCGCACAGGACGGCGAAGGGTTCATCCTTGCGGGGACGGAAGAAGGTCTTGCGCGCTACGACGGTCAGCACTGGGGCCGTGCATTGTTTCCGCTCGACCCGGCCGCGCGGCAGCCCTATGTCAATGCCTTGGCGACGGCCGCCGACGGTTCGGTATGGGTCGGCACCGATACCGCCGGCTTGTTCGTTTACCGCGACGGCAAGCTCGACGACGGGCCATTGTCGCGTGCTGCTGCGCGCGATATCGAGAACATCTATGCCGATCCGGACCACGGCATGTGGATCGGAACGGTCGCGGGCATGTTCCTTTGCGACGACGACCACTGCAACGCGATCGAGGACACCCAAGGACTCAACGTGAAACGCATCCTGCCGACGCAGGACGCGAGTGGAGAGCACGTGTATGTCGGCACGGCAGACAGCGGCGTCTACCGGATCGACGATCCGTACCGCGCACCGCGCCGATCGGATTGGCACCTGAACCACGCCGCTGGACTTCCCGGCGATTCGATCGGTGCACTGATCGAATGGGGCGGCGCGGCAGGCAAGGACCTGTGGGTCGGCACCGTGCAAGGCGTGGCACGCCTCGCGGGCGATCGACTCGTGGTCTACGCCGACGCATCGGGCTTCCCCGATGGAGTCACGGGCCTGGTGCGTGTCCCGCAGCGTGATGGCAGCGAGAAGCTGATCGCAACCATGCCCGTGGGTGGCCTCGTCGAATTCAGCGAGGATGGCCATTGGCGACGCACCACGACCGCGAACGGTTTGCCCGAGAATGCAGTGAACGCGGCGATGCTGACGGACGCTGGCCAGTCTGTCCCGGTGCTGTGGCTGGGTTCCGGCCATAGTGGCGTGCTGCGAGCAGAACCGCAGACCTGGTCGTCGTTTGCCGAACACGACGGGCTGCCCAATCGCATCGTCTACGCGATCGGCGAGGCGCGCTTCCTCGACGACAAGGATGCCCTGTGGATCGGGACAGCGGACGGCAGCGTGCGCTGGAGCGAAGGGCAATGGCGGTCGTGGTTGCCAGCCGCATATGCCCACAGCGAAGTCTTCGATATCGTGCGCGAGGCGGATCGTCTCTGGGTCGCGACGCGGCAGGGGGTGCTGCTGTTGTCACGAAGCGGTGTACGCGAATACACCACGGCCAACTCCGCACTGCCGGACAACGCCGTCGCCGGCATGCACCTGCAGACCTCGGGCGACGACGCAGCGGGCACGCTATGGCTGGGCACGCATCGCGGCATAGCGAGGATTCGCAACGACCGCCTCGAGCGCGAAACCGTTCCTGGCGTGCCTTCCAATTTTTTCGTGCGCGTCCTGCGCAGCACGAATGACCGAGCCGAAACGATAGTCTGGGCGGGAGCGGAGCAAGGACTTTTCTATCGCCGCGCAAATGCCTGGCGGAAGCTCGAATGTGGCGGCCTCATCGACACCGCGGTATTCGATTTGCGCGAGCGCGGCACGCCGGAGCACGATCACCTGCTGTGGGCGGCAACATTCAACGGCGTCGTGCGTATCGATCTGGACAAGGATTTTTCGTGCACGTCACTCAGTCTGCCCGCCTCCGTGCAGGCGTCGTCGATCTATCAGATACAGTTCGACGATCGCGATCGCATGTATTTGTTCGGGGCCTATGGCGTCACGCGGCTGACCGTCGGCAGCGATGCGCGACCGCACCCGGACATCGAACGTTTCGACCTTGCCGACGGCCTGCCCGATCTCGAGTTTTCCCGCGCATCGCTGGTCGATTCGCAAGGGCGCGTGTGGGGCGGCAGCATCGATGGTGCGGCGATGTACGACCCTTCGGCGGAAGCACGAACCACGACGCCGCGACCATTGCACGTCCTCGCGGTTACGGATGAACAAAGCGGAAAGCGTCTGCACGAGGGTGCGGATCTGGCGGAGACCGAAAGCAATGTCGCGTTCGACCTCAGTCTGCTCGCCTACCAGCGCGACTATCGCACCCGCTACCGCTCGCAATTGCTCGGCCTCGAGGATCGAGCGGGCGACTGGATGGAAAGTCCGCATCGCAGCTACAGCCGTCTGCCAGCCGGGGACTACATTTTCCAGGCGTGGGCGCGCGATGCCGACGCCGTCGAGTCGGGTCCCGTTGCGTGGCGCTTTCGCGTGCACGCGCCGTGGTGGCGCCGGACGTGGGCTTTCGGTCTGTATGCGCTTGCGCTGGTGCTGGTCGGACTCTTCTTCGGGCGCCTGCGGGCACGTGCACTCGCAGGCCGAGCGCGCGCGCTGCAGCAGGAAGTGGCCGAGCGCACCCGCGCCCTGGCCGAAGCCAATCGCCAACTCGCGCACGCATCATTGACCGATCCGCTCACGGGTCTGTGGAATCGCCGTTTCTTCAACCTCGAATTCCCACCTGAATGCGAACGTGCGATCCGTCGCGTAACGCGCAACGAGCCCGCGGCGGACCTCATCTTCGTATTGGCCGACGTCGATCACTTCAAGCAGATCAACGATCAGTACGGTCACGGTGCGGGCGATGCGGTGCTGATCGAACTTGCACGTCGCATTCGCAGCCTGCTTCGCACTGGCGACGTCGCGGTGCGCTGGGGCGGCGAGGAGTTTCTCATCGTGCTGCGAGATGCGGAAAGAGCCAACGCTGAGGCCCTCGCCTCGCGCCTGCGCGAAGCCGTCGCGGCAACACCGTTCGACGTTCGGGACGACCACATCCACGTCAACTGCTCGATCGGCTGGGCGGCGTATCCGTTCGATCCGGAGGCACCGAGACGCCACAGCGTCGATCAACTGATCACCTTCGCCGACGCCGCGCTCTACCGAGCGAAGCACGGCGGAAGAAACCGAGTCGTGGGCGCGATCGCGAACTCCGGCGCGCCCTCGACCAGCTCTGCTGAATTCATATTGATAGATGCGCAAGGGCATGCGCTGCCGGTGGAATCGCCGCCAGAGTGACGTGCGGTATCGCCGTCAATGCGACTCTCCTTTCGCCAGCACTCGCATTGAATCTTTTTCATCACCTGCAGCTCTGTAGCACGGCTCGCCAAACGCAGAGGAAGCGCATGAAGCTACACGTATCCTGGATCGCTGCAGCGCTGGCGGGGTTCGTACTGGCAGGCTGCCAGCACGCACCGCGAAAAAACTCCGCCGCAACACACACGGCGTGCGCGATCCTGCATCCGATCCCGCAGCCGTATCAGCTTTATCTCGGCGCCGATCCGGATGCACGCGTCGAACAATTGCCGACACCCGCGGGCACGGATGTCATGACGCGACTCGACCTGCGCATCATTGCAGACCCGTGCGATGTCGACTCGCTCATTCAGCGCGGCTACGAATACGCCCAACGCAATGAACGCGCGCGATCCGAGGCAGACTTCGCGCGTGCGCTGGCGCTTGCGCCAGAACGTACCCGGATCCGCTGGAGTCAAGGTTGGGCGCGCTTTTCGGTCGGCGACAGCGCATGCGCGATCGAAGCCTGGCAACGCGCGGCGGAATTGCCGGGTGATAGCGACCGGGTGCAAGTGCCGGATCAGCGCGGGAACATTCGCGCAAGCGTCAGGGGCGATGCGTTCTGGGTGCCATACACGCTGGCCATCGGCTACTGGACCGCTGGCGAACCGGAGGTCGCGCTCGACTACTACTCTGCCGCGGTTAGAAGCTTCTCCGACCGATTCGCATGCATGGACGCGTTGAACGCGTACACGCGCAACTGGAAGCCGCGCGAGCGCACGGCGATCCTTGACCTCGCCCATGCATGGATCGCCGACGGAAAAAGGAACCGTCTGACTGGCGGGGTCCACTGTCGCTGGAGCACTGCGCCCGCCTGGATACCACCGCGATAGTCCGCAACGCTCGCGCAGGCGCTGCGCGTCCGCACCTACAACGCATCGGCGTCCAACTCGCCGGTACGAATGCGAATCACGCGATCGAGCTGCCAGACGAAGATCTTGCCATCGCCGATCTTGCCGGTGTTCGCGGCCTGGGTGATCGCCTCGACCACGCGTTCGACCTGATCGTCGGCAACCGCGACCTCCAGCTTGATCTTTGGCAGGAAGTCGACCACGTATTCGGCGCCGCGGTAAAGTTCGGTGTGGCCTTTCTGGCGTCCGAAGCCTTTGACCTCGGTGACCGTGATGCCCTGCACGCCGACTTCGGCAAGCGCCTCGCGCACGTCGTCGAGCTTGAACGGCTTGATGATCGCCATGACCATTTGCACGGAACGTCTCCTAAGCTTGTCGAGCGTGGCGCGACTATACCGGATCGTTTCAAGTAGGCATTTTCCTACAAACGCTTCCGATTTCGCCGGCTGTCGCCGCGACCACGCCCCACTAGACTCACTGGGCGGGGAGGAGCGTCGATGGAACGGCGCTGCAGGGAAGCTCCCGGCCCGTGGCGAACGCGAGTCGTTCGCCACGGGCCGACCGCAGGGAAGGCTTCCTTCGTATTCGTGCCAGCAATCAGATGCTGGCCGCAGCGTCGCAACGGCCGGCACAGGCCGCACGACATCACCGATTCCCGTGCGAACCGATTCGCGCGAGAATCATCCGATCAGGCAATACACCGGGGTGAGTGATGATCAATGTCCAGTCCATCGATGAACTTGCGCAGCGACTCGCCGCGTTGGTTCCTCCGGGCCTTGCGCAGGCTCGCGAGGACCTCACATCGACCTTCCGCAGCGCGTTGCAGGCGGGCCTGCGCAATCTGGATCTGGTGACGCGCGAGGAGTTCGATGTGCAGCGCTGCGTGCTGCTGCGCACGCGCGAGAAGATCGAGCAGCTCGAACAGCAGGTACTCGCGCTCGAACGTTTTGTCGGCGCCGGCGATTCCCAGCCGAAACACTAGCACCGCATGAATTCCCACATTTGAGGGCACTGCGTCGCTTGCGCGACGACGGGGCGTTGCGCCTGCGGAACGGAGTTCGCGAGTCATGCGCAAACAGGGACGAAGAGGTTTCCCGGGACGCCTGCCTTCCTGCGCAGTTCACCCCACGGCGCGGATGGCAGGCTCTTTTTGGAAGACGGCGTGAGCCTTGCCGTCGTCTACAGCCGCGCACAGGATGGCATCGACGCGCCACTGGTGTCGTGCGAAGTGCATTTGTCCGGCGGTCTCCCCGGCACTTCGATCGTTGGATTGCCCGAGACGGCCGTCAAAGAAGCCCGCGACCGTGTGCGCGCGGCGATCCTCAATGCGCAACTCGACTATCCGCAACGGAAGATCACGGTGAATCTGGCGCCTGCCGATCTACCCAAGGACGGAGGTCGCTTCGACTTGCCGATTGCGCTCGGCATCCTCGCCGCGAACGGCGGTGTGCCGCGAGAAGGCCTGGCGGAGTGCGAATTCATCGGCGAACTGGCTTTGTCGGGAGAACTGCGCGCCGTGCGTGGCGTATTGCCGGCGATATTGCACGCAACACGGGTCGGTCGGCGCGTTGTGGTGCCGCGCGACAACGGCGCGGAGGCGGCGCTCGTCAGCGGCGCGGATGTTCGTGTTGCCGGATCCCTGCTCGAGGTCTGCGCTTATCTTGCCGGCCGCATCGATCTGCCTGCTGCTGTCGCCGGCGCGCCAACCATCGCAACGTCGTCGTCCCTGCCCGATCTCGCTGAAGTACGCGGGCAGCAACAAGCGCGACGCGCGCTTGAAGTGGCTGCTGCCGGAACGCATAGCCTGCTACTTGTGGGGCCTCCGGGTACCGGCAAGACGATGCTTGCGAGCCGGTTGCCGAGCATTCTGCCACCGCTCGACGAACACGAGGCGCTCGAACTCGCGGCGGTGCGTTCGATCGCCGGCCATGATAGCGACATCGCGTTGTGGAAGACGCGCGCCTTTCGCGCGCCGCATCACACGGCCTCCGCGGTCGCGCTGGTAGGCGGCGGTTCCGTGCCGCGTCCGGGTGAAGTATCCCTCGCGCATCATGGCGTCCTGTTCCTCGATGAAATCGTCGAGTTCGATCGCCACGTGCTCGAAGTGTTGCGCGAACCGCTCGAATCCGGCCGCATCGCGATTTCGCGTGCGGCACGCCAGGCGGAATTTCCGGCGCGCTTCCAGCTTGTCGCGACGATGAATCCGTGTCCGTGCGGCTATGCTGGCGACCCCTCGGGCCGCTGCCGCTGCACGCCGGACGCGATCGCGCGCTACCGCTCGCGCTTGTCCGGCCCCCTGCTCGATCGCATCGACCTGAAGCTTGAAATGCCGCGTGTGCCGCATGCGGATCTGCGTGAAAGCGCAGCCGGCGAAAACAGCGCGACAGTCGCGGCCCGCGTCGCCGCCGCGCGCACGCGCCAGCTCGAACGGGCCGGCAAGACCAATGCCGCGCTCGGCAACCGCGAAGTCGAGCGCGACTGCGTGCTCGATGCGCGCCTGCACGCACTGCTCGATCGCGCGGTCGAACGGCTTGGCCTGTCCGCGCGCGCCTATCATCGCGTGTTGCGTGTCGCGCGCACCATCGCGGATCTCGCCGCGAGCCCGCATATCGACGCCGCACATCTGGCAGAAGCCATCCAGTATCGGCGCTTTGATCCGACGTGACGGACGCGCGCTGCAGAGCCGCGCGTTCATGTGATCGTTGCCGTGCATTTGATGCAGGTTGAACGCGCGTCGCTTTTTCGTTTTCACACGCGATGCGCGCAACCGGACCGCCTGCGGCTATGATCGGAGCCGGAGCGCCCAATGAACGCAATTCACAACACTTACTGGCTGCTCGGCGGTGCCGCCGCGCTGGTGCTCGCCGGTATCGGCTCCAGCCTCGTCGCGCGCCGTTTCGGCGCGCCCCTGCTGCTCGTGTTCCTCGTGCTCGGCATGCTCGCCGGCGTCGACGGCCCAGGCGGAATTCGTTTCGACGACTACACGCTGACCTATGGCATCGGCTCGTTCGCGCTCGCGATCATTCTATTCGACGGCGGCCTGCGCACGCGGCGCGAAAGTTTCCGCGGCGTGCTTGCGCCGACCATGCTGCTGGCAACGATCGGAGTGGTGATCACTGCGGTGCTTACCGGATTCGCCGCGCAGTGGTTGCTCGGACTGCAGACGGTCGAAGCCGTGCTGCTCGGGGCCGTGCTCGCTTCGACCGATGCGGCAGCGGTATTTTTCCTGCTGCGCGCCGGCGGCCTGCAATTGCGCGCGCGCGTCGGCGCGACGCTTGAAATCGAATCGAGTGCGAACGATCCCGTCGCCGTCTTGCTCACGACCTTGCTTGCCGAGTATCTGTCTGCGCCTGCCGGGATCACGCCGTCCGCGTTTGCGACCGAACTGGCGTTGCAGTTCGGTGTGGGTGGCACAGCCGGCGTGCTTGGTGGCGTTGCCATCGCCGCCGCGTTGCGCAAGCTGCCGCTGTCCGGCGGGCTCGCTGCACTCGCCATGGCGGCGGCGGCGATCTTCGTGTTCGGCGTCACCGGCTCGATCCACGGCAGTGCGTTCCTGGCCGTCTATGTGGCCGGCGTCGTGGTCGGCAACCGCAATGTGCCGGGATTCGCGAACCTGCTCTCGGTGCTCGATGCCGGCACATGGTTGTGCCAGATCGTGATGTTCCTCGTGCTGGGTCTGCTTGCGTCTCCGCATCAGATCGGAAAGACGCTGTTGCCAGCGCTGGGGATTGCGGCGTTCCTGATGATCGTGGGCCGACCATTGGCGGTCGCAGCGTGTCTGGCCCCATTCCGCTACGGCAAACGAGAGATCGGCTTCATCGCGTGGGTCGGTCTGCGCGGCGCTGTCGGCATCTTCCTCGCCTCGATACCGATGCTGATGCAGCTGCCGCACGCGGCCATCATCTTCAACGTCGCTTTCGTCGTCGTGCTGGCGTCGCTGCTCGTACAGGGCTGGACGCTTGGGCTCGCCGCACGCCTGCTCGACATCGCACTGCCGCATCGCGACCGCGCGGTGCGTCGCGTCGAACTCGATCTGCCCGGAACGCTTGAACGTGAACTGGTCGGCTATTCGATCGCGCCCGGCGCCGCGATTCTCGACGGCGCCGCGACTCCAGGTTGGGCGCAACTGACGATGATCGTGCGTGGCGGCGAGATCCTGATGCCCGAGGCTCTCGGCCCACTCGCGATCGGCGACTACGCGTACCTGCTCGCGCCGCCCGGTCGCGTGTATCGCCTCGACTGGTTGTTCGCGCCGCCGGAAGAGGCCCGCGAAGTCGAACGCGAAATGTTCGGAGAGTTCAGTTTCGATGCCGACGTACGCCTCGCCGACGTCGCCGATTTTTACGGCTTGCCGATTCGCACCAAGGATGCCCCGCTCACGCTCGCCCAGCACTTCGCGCGACGTTATGAACACACGATCGAAATCGGCGATCGCGTCCGCCTCGGACCGGTCACCTTGATTGCGCGCGAACTCTCCGATGACGGTGTCGCCAAGGTCGGCCTCAAGCTGCAACGCCTCGGTGGCGTGCTGGTGCGGCGTGCGTGGCTCTCTGGCGTTATTGCAGGCTTGTTCAAGTGGAAGTGAGTGCCTGGTGCATGGGCCGTGCGGGAATCCATGTATCGCAACGCGAAAACGGCGATTCTTTGACGTGCTTCCTGCCTGATGCTCAACCACGGACATGAGCGCCACCCTTCCCGATACAGCGCGTGCTGCAACGATCGAAATGAGTGCACTGGGCGGCGCGCGAGCGCTTGTCGCGGGTCTGCGCGAACTCGCTGCGCGCGACGAAGCCGGCGTGCTGGCCGTCGTCGTCGACAGCAGCGGCTCGACCTATAGAAAACCCGGCGCGCTGATCCTGGTCGACGCTGCCGGCGTGCGGGTCGGCGCCTTGTCAGGCGGTTGCCTGGAAGCGGAACTGGAAATGCATGCCCGCGCCGTGCTCGCGCACGGCGTCGCTGGAGACGTTCGCTTCGATACCAGCGGTGATGAGGATCGCGTGTTCGGGTCCGGTACGGGCTGCGGTGGGTCGACGCGCGTGCTGTTGTTGCCTTTGCCGGCGCTGTCATCGCCATTGCGCGATGCGCTGCTCGATGCCGACGCACGCGGACTTGGAACGGTACTCGCGCTGTCGTCCACAGAAACGGGCTGCGGCGTTGCGAGCGTCGGTATCGCACGCTATGCCTTCGACCAGCGCGGTGCTCGCGAGACCGCTGAGCGCGCGATCATCGACGCAATCACGTTGGCTATTGCACCTGCGCGACGCGTGTTGCTGCTTGGCGCCGGGCCGGAAACGCGCCCGCTGCTCGCCTTCACGCGCCTGTTGGGCTGGTACATCGAACTTGCCGAACACCGCGAGCGCTGGCTGCGTTTCGCCGCCGACAATGGAGTCGCTCGCCTGCACCGCGACGGTCCGGAACTGCTGGTCGAGCTGCTCGCAACGAGCCGGTTCGACGCCGCGCTCGTGATGAATCACAACGTCCATCTCGACGCACGCTGCCTTGGCCATCTCGCCGCCAGCGGGGTTCCCTATGTCGGCTTGCTTGGGCCCCCTGCACGTCGCGATGATCTGCTCGCCGAGTTGGGCACTGAAAAAACCGGGCAGTTGCGGCAGCGCCTGCACGCGCCCGTCGGTTTGTCGCTGGGCGGCGAAGGCGCCGAAGCGATTGCGCTTGCGATCGTCGCGCAATTGCAGTGCGAGTTCTCGCGCCATGCACGCGGCTGAGGCGGTTGCAGCGCGACGTGTCTTCGGCCACGGCGCCGTGCTCCTGGCCGCAGGCGCCTCCACACGCCTTGGCCGCGCCAAGCAACTGATCGAGATGGGAGGCGAGCCGCTGCTGCGCCGTGTTGCGCGCGCGATGCTTGCAACGGCACCGGTCGAGCTGGTCGTCGTGCTCGGCCACGATGCCGCACGCATGCGCGATGTCGTCGTCGATCTCCCGTTGCGCTGCGTCGTGGTGACGGATCCTCTGCAGGGCATGTCGGCGTCGTTGCGCGTCGGTGTCACCGAACTCGACGCGCGCAGCGAAGGTGCCCTCATCGCATTGACCGACCAGCCCGCGCTCGACAAGACACACTTGCTCGCGCTGCGCGATGCCTGGCGCGATGCACCGGAACGGGCCGTTGCCAGCGCATATGCGGGCGTGCTCGGCGTGCCCGCATTGCTGCCGCGCACCTGGTTTCCGGAGATTTTGCAGCTACGCGGCGACGTTGGAGCGCGTGAGCTGCTGCGGGCGCGTACGCGAAATGTAATCGCAATCGATGCGCCTGGACTTGCACGCGATCTCGACACGCCTGCAGATCTGCGTTGATCCAAACACCGTCGCG
>JBDSBK010000155.1:0-6969 GCA_039921645.1 Dokdonella sp. | reverse complement strand
TGCGCGCGGAAGTCGCTCCTGCAGGCAAGTCGAAACCCGTGCGCGAGTTCGACAAGTTCGATGCGGCAACGCCCCGCGTGATCGTCGCGGGCATGGGCCGCGTCGGTCAGATCGTGGCGCGCATGCTGAATGCAAACCGCATTCCGTTCACCGCACTGGAGAACGATCCGGAGCAGGTCGACTTCATGCGCCATTTCGGCAACACCGTGTTCTACGGCGACGCCTCGCGGCTCGATCTCCTGCGCGCCGCACAAGCGGACAAGGCAGAGATTTTCGTGCTCGCAACCGAAGACCCCGATACCAATGTACGCACGGCGCGATTGCTCAAGCGCCATTTCCCGCATTTGAAGGTGTTCGCGCGCGCACGCAACCGCCAGCACGTCTTCAAGCTGATGGATCTCAACATCAACGACATCGTGCGCGATACTTTTTTTTCCAGCCTCGAGATCGCGCGTCACGTATTCGAAGCGCTCGGCTACGACAAGGCAACCGCTGCCGACTATGTGCAGCGCTTCCGCGAACACGATGAGCGCGTGCTGGCGAACCAGTATCCGGTCTACGACGATGAGGCGGCCTTGCTGCAATCGGCAAAGGAATCGCGCGCGGACCTCGAGCACCTGTTCCAGACGGATGTGCAGGCCGTCGTCGTGCAAGACGAGAAAATCTGACATGCGCGGTTTTGCGCTCGCCGATACCGACCTCACCAGCTTCGACCGCCAATACCATGCGCGTTGCCGCGTGCAGCGACCGGACCGCTATCGACTGCTGGACGCGCTTCCTGCGGATGCGCCGCGCATCGCGCGTGGCAGTGGCGTTTCGTATGTGGCGGCAAGCTTCGGCGCCGACGCCATCAGCCAGGACCTCGGAGCATTCGACCGCCTGCTTGGATTCGATCCCGACAGCGGCCGCCTCGCGCTGGAAGCCGGCGCGCGTATCGGCGATGTGCAACGCTTCGCGCTCGCGCACGGCTGGTATCTTCCAGTGGCACCGGGCCATCCGCGCGCGAGCATCGGCGGCTGCATTGCAGCCGACATCCATGGCAAGAATCCGGCACGCGATGGCACGTTTCGAGCTCAGGTCGAAGCGATTGAATTGAATGCGCCTATCCGCGGCACCGTTGTTGCGAGTGCAGTGCGCGAGGCGGCCCTGTTTGCCGCTACGTTTGCCGGATTCGGCCTGACGGGAACGATCACGCGCGCGACGTTGCAGCTGGCGCGACCGCCCGCTTCGCTCGTGTTGCGCCGTGTGCCGGTACGCGGCCTGGCAGACGCGGCGCGCGTGCTGCGCGAAGCGGCAAATGCGCCGGTGCTGTACGGCTGGCACGATGGGCGCGCTGCGCATTTTGGTCGCGGTATAGTCCGCATAGGACTCGCCAGCGATGCGCCCGAGGTTCGGCGCAAAGCGATGGCCGGTGCCGCGCGCGACCTGCCGGCGACGATTTCTCCTCTGCCGTTCGGGGTGTGGAATCGCGCCGGCATTGCTGCCGCGAACAACTGGCTCGATCTACGCTGGTGTCGCGCAGGACAGCAGCCGCTCGCGCTTGCGGACGCGTTGTTTCCGCTCAACGACGCGCGCAGCTATTTCGCCGGATATGGTCGCGCCGGCATGGTGGAAGCCCAATGGCTGGTGCCGCATCCGCGCTTCGAGGCATTCGCCGACGCCTTGGCTACTCTCGTCGCACGCACTCGACCACTGATCGGCCTGATCGCCAGCAAGCTGTTTGCGGGCAGCGCAGATGGTTTCCGCTTCGACGGCGACGGTGTCGCATTGGCAATACAGGTGGCGTCACCCGCCGCGGCAGCGCAACGTGCATTTCTGGAAGCGCTTGCAGAACTCGCAATTGCGCATGGCGGCCGGCCGAACCTGATCAAGGATTCCACACTGGATGCGACGACCGCGCGTCGCGCCATCATGGATTTCGATGCCGCAAGGTCACGCCTCGCCACGCACAATCCTGACGGAATGCACGCGTCCGAATTGGCGCGAAGGATTGCGCTGTGACCGCGCTCATCGTCGGCGCATCGAGCGGGCTTGGACGCGCGCTGGCCGAAGAGCTTGCGGATCGTCGACATGATCTGCTGCTGGTGGCCTCCGACGCACGCGACCTCGAAGCACTGATGGCCGATCTGGGTCTTCGCCATGGCGTCACCGTGCGCGCACTTGCGCTCGACCTCGCAGGTTCTGCCGACCCTGGCGCGCACATTGCAGTCGCGCTCGAAGGCATGTCACCGCTTTCTGCGCTGCTGCTGCCGATTGGATACTCGCGTGAGGATGACGATTTCTCGATCGCCGCCGTGGACATCGGCCAGCTACTCGCGACCAACCTGCATGCTCCCCTCGCAATCACGCATGCATTGCTGCCGAAGTTGCTGCAGACACGCGGGACGATCGCGCTGTTCGGCAGCATTGCAGCCATTCGCGGGCGCGGACGCAACGTGGTGTACGCGACGGCGAAGCGTGGCTTGGTCTCGCTGTACGAAAGTTTGCGTCAGCGGTATCGCACGGATGAACTTCGTGTGCAGTTCTATGAACTTGGTTTTCTGGCGACGAATCTGACCTGGGGCATGCGCTTGCCGATGCCAGCGATGAGTCCGGCGACGGTCGCGCGTATCGTTGCCGATCGGCTCGGGCGTGGCTCCGCGTTTCGTCATATCCCGCGCAAGTGGACACTGATCGCGGTCATCATTCGCGCGTTGCCATGGGCAATCTATCGTCGCGTGCGCAGCTAACCCGCCTGTGCGCGAAAATACGTGAATAGGGTGCGGCAACCGTAGTTCAATCCGGCGCGCGCGCGGGCCGTCGCAGCGTTTGCCGCACGCTCGGCAATGGTGTTCCACGTTGGCTGCCGAGCTCGGCAGCCACATCGACATAGCCGAGCAGGCTCGCAACATCCGCAGCGCTTCGCTCGAATCCGTCCACAAGATCGAGCGGCGCTCCATGCGCTTTGAGCAGACGCGCGCAGCCATACAGCCCGTGCAGCGCGCAGGCGTGCAGCGTACCGACCCCGCGTTGATCCTGCGCATCCGCTCTTGCGCCGTGCTCCAGCATCCATTCGACCAGTCGCAGCAGATGTTCGGCGTCGCAATGTGTACCGGGTTGCGCACGTGCGCCCAGCAGTACGAGCAGGGCATCCTGACCCACACCGTTGCGCGCCTCCATGCGAGCGCCTGCGCGCGAGAAAAGATCGAACAACAAACGCACGTTGTCGCCATCCCCGCCATCGAAAGCATGCTGCGCAGCCGCATGCAGCGGCGTCGTGCCCTGTTCGTCGACCGCGTTGACATTGGCCCCGGCTTCGAGCAGCGCTTCGGCGATGCGCGGTTGGCCGAGTGCTGCCGCGAGCGTCAGTGCCGTTCCACCGCCCGCAATGCGCGTATCCGGCTCGACCCCGTGGCTCAACAAGGTACGCACGACCGCTTCGCGCTTTGCGCTGACCGCGGCGGCAAGACAATGGATGCCTGAGCGCGCAACGTGTGACGTATCTGCACCGGCTTCAAGCAGACGTACAACCAGCGCGGTGTGACCGGAACCGGCGGCACGGATCAGCGCAGACGCACCTTGCGCATCCTCTGCGTCGAGTGGAAGTCCGAGCAGGAGCAGTCGATCAACGGCATCGAGGTCGCCGACCGCAGCAGCGGCAGGCAAGTCCGCGGCGCGCAGACGGCGTAGCGGAAGTCTCCATGGAGACCAATTCAACCAGTGGGCGAAGACCGCCTCTTCGCGTGCCAGCGCCAAGCCAAGAGGCGTTTCGCCGCTTGCCGTCGCGATCTCGGGGTTCGCGCCGGCGAATATGAGTGCATGCAATAGCGGTGCGGCGGCGTCGCCGCCGCATTTCACTGCAAGATGCAGAGGCGTGCGTCCTTGCGCGTCGCGCGCATTGGGATCCGCGCCACGATTCAGAAGGCGGACCGTGAGTTGTGCATCGGCATTGGCGACCGCCAAGTGCAGCGCTGTGCGCTGTCCCGACGCTGCGCCGAAACAATCGCCACCGCACTCGACGAGTTCACGTCCGAGCGCTCGCGTTTCGTCACCATCAGCCCCCTCAGGAGCGAGCTCGAGTACGCGCGCCACCAGCGCTGCTCCACCGACGGGACCGCCTTTGGCTGTCAGGTCCTTCAGCGCAGC
The DNA here is from genome assembly GCA_039921645.1 of Dokdonella sp. Taxonomy (GTDB): domain Bacteria; phylum Pseudomonadota; class Gammaproteobacteria; order Xanthomonadales; family Rhodanobacteraceae; genus Dokdonella_A. Next base: position 2,844 of record JBDSBK010000155.1, on the reverse strand, counting down.
GCTCGTGGTCGGTAGATTCGCAAGCAATGCGTCGCAGAGTTCGCGTCCGCTACTCATGCAAGCGTCGCCGCCAAGCCCTCGATTGAGCAGCCAGATACGCGCGCGCGAGTGCTCGGCATCGGATAGTTCCATGTACAGATCGGCGAGTGCCGTGGATGGCCATTCGGCGATCACATCGACAAACTCGGAGGCGACGTTCCAGTGGCCGAAACGCAGCGCGTCGAGTAGATGATCGGTATTCGCGACATGGGAGGAGGGTGCGCCGGTCCCGAGGCTGCTCGGCAGGGGGTAGGCCGGATCAAGCAGCGCAACGATGTGCCAACGCCCGGCGGCGGCAGCATGGTCGAGCGCGCGCTTGTCATCGGCACCGACGCGGGCGCGATCCGCACCATGCGCGAGCAGCGCGCGCACGGCGTCTTCGCTTGCGTGTCGTGACTGGCATGCGATTATCAATGCGCTGCGCAGACTCGCGTCCAAGCAGTCCGGGCTTGCCTTGCGCTTCCCGAGCGCATGAATCACTCCGACTGCACCGGCTCGCGCCGCTTCCATCAGGGCGGTTGTGCCACGATGATCGGCAAGATCGACGCTGGCACCAGCGGCCAGCAGCGCCTCGACGATACGCGTATGTCCGGCCAACGCCGCAGTCATCAGAGGCGTTCGCTCCAGCGCGGCTCGCACATCGACGTTTGGACGGTACTTCAACAACAGCTTGACGCCTGTCGCATCGTCGTCGGCAACGCCGGCCGCGGACACCAGCGCGGGCTGTGCGTGCGCGAGATCGGGCTTGGCGCCATGATCGAGCAGGAATTCAACAACGGCCCAACGTGCGTTGCCGCAAGCGGCATCAAGCGCGGTGATTCCGTCGGCATTGATCGCATTGACGTCAGCCGCTGCATCAAGCAACAGAGCGGCGACAATAGGTTCCGCAGAGCGCGCAGCGTAGTGGAGTGGCGTATTTCCCGCGGCATCGGCGACGCGCGGGTCAGCTCCGTTCGCCAGCAAGGTGGTGACGGCTTCCGGTCGGCCCTGATAGGTGTCACGTGTTGCCGCGTGCAAAGCGGTGCTGCCTCCGTGCACGTTATTGACATCAGCACCCTTGGCAATGAGCGCGCGCAACAGGCGCGTATCGGGCAGCGTGACCGCAATCATGATCGCGCTGCGCTGGTCGCGCAGGTCCGAACCGGGGAGCGTGTTTGGATCCGCACCACGCTCCAGAGCAGCGAGGGCGAGGCTTACTTGCGCAGAATGCGCAGCGCAGAGCAACGTCGCGTCGAGCTCGGCCTGGGTGATACCAAGGGCGAGAGCCGGGCGCTCTTCTTCTGCAATCGGGTCGATTGCATCAATCGCCATATTTCGCCGCTGTCGCGCGTTGCGCGCATTCGCGAGCAAGGCACGAAGACATCGATTTGCGATCAGGACATGCATGAGCGGCGCCAGTACCAGTGCATACGACGCGATTGCGACGATGCGCGCTTCACCTCCGATGAAGCCGCCAAGTCCGGCCAACGCAAGCGCGCCTACACACAACAACAGGAGACCCATGCTCGCCGGCAAACCATAGGCAAAGAACAATTCGTGTTCGCTGGTGAGATGACTGCCAAACGCCAGCGAACGCCGCAGCGATGTGAGCAGCCATGAACCACGCTCCTCATCGCGTGGGTACGCATCATCCCAAAGAAACGGAAGCGCAAAAGCAGGCCATATCCGCCACAGCGCAATCAAGGCGACGACAAAGGCGGCGGACAAACTAAGAGCCGCCACGAGGGATCCGTCCCGCGAGACCCACCAAGCGGGCGCCACGAGAATGGCTGCGACCGCCGCGGTGTAGATCGTCGTCATCACGAAATACGCCAGTCCCCGGCGAGCGAGGCTGCGCATGAAACTTCCTTCCATGCCAAATCCAATGGACTGGCAGATGGCCGTCATCGCGATTGCGTTGGCCATCAGAAGCAGTACCAACGACAAAGGATGATCAACGAAGAGTGCAAGCGCGAACAGCAGCCATGCCGGCAGCAGATAGCGAAGAGCGGAAAAAAACTTGATCAGCCGGTCGGCGGGGCGCTTGGGCATTCGGATCTGCACTCGATCTGTGCGGCGACTGCCGCGCGAATCAGTATATCGATGCAGCGAAGGGAAGCGGCTAGTAACGGTTCAAACACGCCGTTAGCAAGCCCCGTTCAGGTCGGACCAAATACCGGCGGCATGCGACGTGCGGAGATGTCGGGCGGCGGTAATTGCAAATGAAATCCGAGTCGGTCGAGATGCTCCATGACTACCTCGGCATCCTCGCGAGCCAACTTGCGTTCCGGCGTCAACTCCATTTCCATCGCAAACGAAAGCCGACCGAGAGGCTCCACGATTTCACGCGGCAAACGCGTGAAATCGTCACGTTCTCGAAGGAAGACATAGGCGCCGTCCTTTCGCGAACTCTTGTAGATAAAGCAGCGCACGCGTCTTGCTCCCGGAATGGTATGACGGTGGGATATTGTTGGACTATTTCTGCCATGGCGCGAGGACGAAGCACCTTGCGGTCGCACAGACGACCGAGGGAAGGTCTTGGTAGTGAACTGTCGCATGAACCCCGTATGCGGCATCTGCCCAATAGCAAGATTCTCATCATTGCGCTAGAGGCTTTCCGTCAAACCCGGCGGCCACACGTAGCAATGCGTGCTAAGGCACAAATCGCGAAAAGGCGAACGCCTCCCCATTGCTGGAGAGGCGTTCTGATAAAGCCCCTGGCGATGACCTACTCTTGCATGGCTTAAGCCACACTACCATCGGCGCAGCTGCGTTTCACTTCCGAGTTCGGGATGGGATCGGGTGGGACCACAGCGCTAATTTCAC
>JBDSBK010000154.1:0-6126 GCA_039921645.1 Dokdonella sp. | reverse complement strand
GAGTTGGTCTTTCGGACACACCGTTTCGTTTCCAGGCCAACGCGCAAAAAAACGGCGACCGGTCGTAACCGGTCGCCGCATTCGCGCCATCCATGGCGCGGAGTTGCTTCAATCGCTTGTGCGGTTGCCGTTTAGGGCGTGTAGCTGCCCTTCAGCGAAACACCGGTGTAGCTGGCATACGCGCGCACCATGATGTAGTAAGTGCCTGCCTGCGCGGTGGCGATCGTGCACGTTTCGGCATTGCCCGAAACGTACGGACGGCAGTCGTAGCTCGAGGTCGTCGGTGCCGAACCAAACTTCACGTACATGTCGGCATCGCCGGTACCGCCGGAGAGGACAAACTTCAGAGCCGTCGCACCCGCCGGAACCACCATCGTGTAGTTCACCGCATTGCCGGTCGTGGCCGCGAGGCCGGTCGCTGCAACACCGTTCACCAAAACGTTGCCACCGCCGCCACCGCCGGTCGAATAGCTGCCGGTCAGGCTGACGCCGGAGAAGGTCGCATACGCATTGACCATGACGTAGTACGTGCCCGCCTGTGCCGTCGTGATCGGGCAGCTTTCGCTGTTGCCGGATACGTACGGACGGCAGTCGTAGCTCGCCGTGGTCGGCGCGGAACCGAACTTGACATACATGTCCGCATCGCCCGTGCCACCGGACATGACGAACTTGAGGTTCGTCGCACCGGCCGGAACGGCCATCGTGTACATCAGCGAGTTGCCGGTCGTTGCCGTGAGGCCGGTCGCCGCGACGCCGTTAGCCAGTACGTTGCCACCGCCACCACCGCCGGACACCGTGACCGACGAGGTCTTGGTGTTGGTCAGGCCGCCGTTGTCCGTCACCTTCAACGAAACGCTGTAGGTACCGCCGGCTACGTAGGTGTGGCTGGGGCTGGTCGCGGTCGAGGTACCGCCATCACCGAACGTCCAGGCGCGCGATGCGATCGAACCATCGCTGTCGCTGGAGCTGTCGATGAAATTGGCAATCAGCGCGTTGGTCGTGAAGCTGAAGTTCGCGACCGGTGCAACGTTGCCGCCGCCGCCGCCGACGATCGCATGCGAGATCGCGCACGAGTTGGTGTCGTTGGACCAGCTGGCCTGTTCGGCGTAAGTACCGTTGCCCATGCTCACGTTGGCTGCACCGCCGGCCTGGCCTGCAGCGATCCAGGCGCACTCGTCCGAGTTCTCCTGACCGTTGTAGGTGCCGCCGGTTTTATTGGTCCAGCCGCCGGCCGGGAACTGATCCGACATCATCTCGTGCCATTCGTGGCCGAGGGTCATCGTGTAACCGTCCAGCGTACCGGGCGAGTTGACGAAACCCACGCCGCAACCGGCGCCCGAGTCGATGTTGTACGGCTGGTTGCTGAACGCGATGTCACCAACGGTGGAGGTGACGCCATAGCCGTCGCCCTGCCAGTCATGCCATGCGCAGTACTGACCCTGGTAGCTGTCGGGATTGGTTCCCTTCGGCGAAAGGATTACGTAGTAGGCGTAGCGGTTCGACGCTGCCGTCGTGTTGCCGAAATGTGTTGCTGCCTTGAGGGCTTCAGTTGCGAGCTGCTTGCCGGTTGCAGCGGACGGCGACGCGGCCGAATTGTCGTACCAGACGCCCGACAACACGCCACCGGTCTGGTAAGGGATGAAATTCGCGTTTGCCGGGCAGCTGACGGCGCCCGACGAAACGTTCGGGCCGTCGCACCACTGCGTCAATTCAGCCGACCACAACTCCGAGCCCGTACCGATGCCCTTGAACATCTGCTGCGCTGCACCTGCGGCGCCGGCCGTGTCATTCGTGAACTTCAGATTGCCGTTGGCATCCGTGCTCTGGGTGCCCCACTGCGTTCCGTAGAAAATCAGGTAGACCTTCGAGTGGCCGCTGTTGACGCCCACGCCGTTCACGCCGCCGCCATAGGAGAGCGTCTGCGGACCGGTCGCTGCGGTGAGGCCGGGCGGATGCGCCTGGTCCCAAGCCTTCATCTTTGCATGGACGTCCAGCGTGGGAATCACGCCATGACGATACGGGTGGCCATAGGCCGGCGAATACGGATTGCCTGTTTTGGATGCTTCGACGGCGGCGGAATTGTCCGCTTGTTCACCGAGCCCGCTCGCCTGCGCGAGCGCAGTACCCGATGCTGCGAGCCCGCCAAGACCAACGCACGCTGCCGCGGCCAAAATCGAAAGCCGCATACCACTGAGTGACTTGAAAATCACTGGATACCCCCAGCTGAATTGTTGAGTTAAAGCCGCGATCACCGCGGCGCCGTTGCAAGCTCCGTTGCCCCTCGGTCGCATCCATCCCGGCGCCAGGCCCCTCTCATGGCCTGGCGTCGGGATGTTTTTGCGAAAAGCTCTGGGTGCGCAGTGCGCCCCTCGGCAGGTACCGGTTCCCATGGGTTGACCACAAGGAACCCGTCGACGCTATCACCCGACAACGCTCAGCCGCAAGGCTGATCGCGGCATGAAAACCGTGACGAAGTTGGCACTTTTTACCCTTATGTTGCGACGCGGCATAAGGAGCATCGCTCGTGTAATCGGTTACACGCTCCGTGAAAACGCAAGCCAAAATTATTCATTGCGCGATGCAATATTTGCGCGTTCAGCGACGCCCGAGCGTTCGTACCTGCTTGGGACGACGAGCCCAGAAAATTAGCGTCAGCAGCAGAAAAAACAGCGGCGCCCAGTACATCGTCTTGAGCCAGCGATGCTGCGCGTTCCAGGTCGTGTTGAAGATCAGGTCGATCGCTACCGTCGAATCGCCGCGGATGCGTTCGAATCCTTCGCCGATCGCGGCCGTCAGACTGTGCTGTCCGAACGCCTGCAATGCCGGGATCGCCGCGTCGATATGTCTGCCGAGTGCGACATAGGTTGCCGCAATCGGCGCTTCCCGCCCCGCCGATTCGACGATCGAGGTACCGACATCGGGCAACAGCGGGAGTGCGCCCCAGACGATGAGGTCGTACAGCAAGCTGGCAACGAACAAGACCAGCGCAATCACGTAGAGGCGTCGCTTCATGATGAGTTCTCCCGATCCCGCATCCTATCGGGGCGGGCGATACGCGACCAGCGCGATCGAAACCGCCCAGTCGGCGTTATGCGCCGCACATCGGCAGCATCGTGTGCAGGCATGCATCGCAGCGAGCCACGCGAGCGGCCCCCTACATCATCCCGGTCTCGAGACGCGCAGCCTCGGACATCATCGTCTGGTTCCAGGGCGGGTCGAACACAAGATCCACATCGGCCTCGGCGACGGTCGGAATCATTTCGATCTTCGTGCGCACATCGTCGACGAGGATTTCGCCCATGCCGCAACCGGGCGCTGTCAGGGTCATGCGCACATTGACCTTTCGACGACCATCGTCGAGGCGTTCGAGATCACAGTCATAGACGAGGCCGAGCTCGACGATGTTGATCGGGATTTCCGGATCGAAGCAGGTTCGCAGTTGCTCCCACACGAGCTTTTCGACATCGGCATCGGCCGCATCGGCGGCAAGCTCGAGCGCTGCGGGCCGCTCCTTGCCGAGCGCATCGGCATCGGCACCTGCAATGCGGAAAAGGTTGCCGTCCACATACAGCGTGAAGCTGCCGCCCAAGGCTTGCGTTATGTAACCGACCTGGCCTGCAGGCAGCGTGACGCGATCGCCCTGCGGCACCATCACGGCGTCGCAGTCGCGCTCGAAGCGGATCGGTTCGGATGTCTGACTGTAGGCGCCCATGGAGTCTCTGGCCCGGCCGTAGCCGCGCAAATCGGTCGGCTATTATGCCGGCAGCCGCAGGTTGCTGCCGCTCCTTCCATATCGGGGCGCTCGTTGCGCGTTCAACGTGAGTGACTTCAACCGCAATGCGCCAATTCGCTGCCGAAAAGCGTCGCGGCTGATGCCGCTTCCGCAACCGATCCTACGCCGCCGCTCGCTCACCGGCGGGAACACCGAGCTCGCGCAGACAGCGCCCAAGCAACTTCATTGCTGCCTCGATATCGGCCGGCGGCAATCCTGCGTAGCCGAGCACGAGGCCGGGTCGCGGCGGTGTCTTCATGCAATACGGCGCAACCGTGTACAAACCGAGCCCGCGTTCGCGCGCGTGCGCCACGAGCCGCTCGCAATCGCCGTGATTGGCGCGCGTGAGCCAGGCCGTGAGATGCATGCCCGCGTTCGAGTCGACGACCTCGACGAAATCGGCGGCGTGGCGCTTGAGACCGTTCAACATCGCCGTGCGGCGTGCGCGCAATGCCACGGCGGCGCGGCGCAGATGACGCTCGAAGCCACCGTCACCCATGAAACGAGCGAGGGCCGCCTGTTCGAGAGCGGCGCAGCCACGATCCTCGAGCCATTTTGCAGCGACGAAGGAGTCGCGCAGTGCCGCGGGAAGAACCATGTATCCCAGTCGCAGTGCCGGGAACAGCGCCTTCGAAAAACTGCCGATGTAGATCACGCGGCCATCACGATCGAGCGACTTCAGCGCAGCGAGCGGCCGTCCGCCGTAGCGGAACTCGCCATCGTAGTCGTCCTCGATCAGCCACGCATGGCGCTCCGCTGCCCAGTCGAGCAGCTCCACGCGACGCGGCAGCGGCAGCAGCGCACCGGTCGGAAACTGATGTGAAGGCGTAACGACCGCAAGTTTCGCGCTCGTCGGCAGCGCTGCGGGCACCAATCCGTCCGCGTCGACGCGGCAGCCGCGCGCATGCGCGCCGTGTGCGGCAAACGCCTGGCGCGCGCCACGATAGTGCGGATCCTCGAGCACGACCGTATCGCCCGCTTCAAGCAGCACGCGTGCCGCCAGCGAGAATGCCTGCTGCGTGCCGCTGACGATCAATACGTCCTCTGGCGCCGCCGGTACGCCACGCCGTCGTGCAAGGTAATCGCAGATCTGTTCACGCAAGGCCTGCGAGCCTTGCGCATCCGGATAGTCGAACTCGGCATGGTCCGCGGCCCGACTCACCTCGCGCCTCCACATGCTGGCAAGCAGGGGATTCGCCAACGGCAACCCGTATTGCAGGTTGTAGCGAAGATCCGCGTGTTGATGCCCGGGAATCCTGCGCCCGTCGGTGTTGACGAGCGCGCGACGCGCGAACGTCGACAGCGGCGCGATCAGACCGTTCGCGGCGCGCTTCTGCGGAGCGGCGTTGCCGACGTTCGCGACGAAACTGCCGGAGCCGACGCGCCCGAGCAGGAAGCCTTCCGCCTGCAATTGCTCGTACGCGGCGAGCACGGTGTTGCGCGAGACATCGATTTCGCGTGCGAGCGAGCGGCTCGCCGGCAAGCGCGCGCCGGCGACAACGCGTCCATCCAGGATCGCGCCCTTCAGCGCGCGAATCAGTTGCGCATAGCGTGCGCCTTGTCCATCAAGATCGAGATACACGATTGGCTCCATCGATACCGTTCAACCCGGAACTGGATGGTACCAATATTCGAGGCTATCGTTGCCGCCTGCGTGAATTCAGGAGTATCCATGGCAAACCGTCTCGATCATCGCAAGGCTGCGATGCCTTCGATCAATGAACGATCCGGCATCGGTCGGCATCCCAACCCCGTCATCGCCGGCATCAACGCCGGTGATCGCATCGATGTCGGTTCCTCTCCCGCAGGGCGCCGCCCGTGACCACGACGAAAAAAAAACCGCGGCATCACGTCCAGCGCACGAAGGCACGTGCGCACTACGACCGGGCCAGCGTCCACGCGATCCTCGACGCGGGCATGATCGCGCACGTCGGATTCTGCGTGGACGGCCAGCCTTTCGTTATTCCGATGCTGTACGCGCGCGACGGCGACACGCTGGTCCTGCATGGTTCGGTGGCGAGTCGCCTGGTCAACCAACTCGGCGAGGGCATCGCCGCGTGCGTCAGCGTGACCCATGTCGACGGACTCGTACTCGCGCGCTCGCACTTCGATCACTCGGTCAACTACCGATCGGTCGTCGCGTTCGGTCGCGCGCGGCTGATCGAGGACACCGCCGAAAAAACCCATGCGCTCGGCCGATTTGTCGATGCGCTGATCCCCGGACGCGCGTCCGAATCGCGGCCGCCTGACCGAACCGAGCTTGCCGCGACAAACGTCCTTCGCTTTGAAATCGAGGACGCCAGCGCGAAGATCCGCAGCGGCGGCGTCAAGGACAATCCGGCCGATCTCGCGCT
>JBDSBK010000153.1:0-2546 GCA_039921645.1 Dokdonella sp. | reverse complement strand
GGTCGGCGCATTGCGCAGATGCATCGGCACGTCGAGCGTACCGCTTTCGCGCACGGCGCTTTTTACATCGTTGAATGCCGCGTACGCTGCGTTGCTCTTGGGCGCGATGGCGAGATAGAGAGCGAGTTCCGCAAGACCCAGCTCACCCTCGGGGCTGCCAAGGCGATCGTAGGTTTCCCAGGCGTCGAGCGCCATGCGCCATGCGCGCGGATCGGCGAGACCGATGTCTTCGATCGCCATGCGCGTCAATCTCCGCGCAAGGTAGGCGCGATCACAACCGCCATCGAGCATGCGCGTGAGCCAGTACAGCGCCGCATCGGGATCGGACGAGCGCACGGATTTGTGCAAGGCGGATATCTGGTCGTAGAACTGCTCGCCGCCCTTGTCAAAACGACGCGTGCGGTCGGCGAGCACCTGTTCCAGCGTGCTGGCATCGATCGTTCCTTCGATGGCCAGTTCGGCCGCGATTTCGAGAAAGGTCAATGCACGGCGCACGTCGCCATCGGCGGCCTTGGCCATCGTCGCCAATGCGCTGTCGTCGACATGCAGATTCAATGCACCGAGGCCACGCTCGCCATCGTTCAACGCGCGCTTCAACGCTGCAAGGATCGCCTCGGCCGGCACTGCGTCGAGCACATGCACGCGACAGCGCGACAGCAACGCAGAATTCAATTCGAACGAAGGATTCTCGGTCGTCGCGCCGATCAACACGATCACACCCTTCTCGATGTGCGGCAGGAAAGCATCCTGCTGCACCTTGTTGAAGCGATGCACTTCGTCGACGAAGAGCACGGTTCGGGTGCCCTGTGCAAAACGCACTTCGGCTTCGGCGAGCGCTGCCCGCACGTCCGGCAACCCCGACAGTACGGCTGAAATCGCGCGGAACTCGGCATCGGCATAACGCGCAAGCAGCAACGCCAGCGTAGTCTTGCCGCAACCAGGCGGGCCCCACAGGATCATCGAATGAACGTGGCCGGCCTCGATCGCGCGGCGCAACGCCGTGCCGGCTCCGACGAGACGCTGCTGCCCGACGATTTCGTCGAGCGCGCGCGGGCGCATGCGCTCGGCGAGCGGCTTCAGCTCCGCCGATTCCGGAAACAGGTTGGCGGCGGGAGATAGAGGTTTGCGACGGGACATCGGTGCATCATAAGGCAGCGATCGTGCACTCCGGCAACGTACGCGATCTCAATTCTTGACCGGAAAGACTTCCGCATCGGGTTTGATGTCGCCGACCACATCGACCCTTTTCGGCGGCACGAACTTGAAGGTGCCCGCGGCCATCGCTGGATTGCGCTTCCAGTCGGCGAAATGGATCTCGGTCGTATTGCCGAGCTGGTCCTTGAAACGCATGCGCTGCAAGGTTGCCGCATCGAAACCGAGTTCGGCGTATTCGAACTCGGGCTCCTTGGCCTTCGACGTGAGCTTGAGCCACGTCAGTCCGTCGCGTTCGCCCGCCTCGCTCGATTTGAACTGGCTGTCGAGCTGCGAAAGATCAGTCAGCACGGTCAACGGACTATGTGCTTCTTCCGAGCTCTGATTGCGCACGGAAACCTGTTCGAGGTCGGGCTCGTAGACCCATACCTTGGCGCCATCGGCAACGATCGTCTGCTGGTACGGTGCAGTCGTTTCCCATCGAAACTGGCGCGGCGCCTCCAGTGCAAGTGTGCCACGCGATTCGTCGCCACGATGGCCATTCCCGTCAGTAACCGACTGGTTGAAGCTCGCGTTGACCGCGTGCAGATTCTTCGAGAACGCTTCCATGCGCGCGCGCGCATTGTCGGCGCCGTGCGCGGCAACACTGAGCAGGAAAGCGGGAACGAAAATGAGTGCGCGCATGCGGTCGAGGACTCGGTGGATGGCCATGGCGCTCATTATCGCGCTTGCGGCTGAACGCTGCACGGATCATCGTGGTTTCGATACCGCGGATCGGTTCCATGCCAGAATCGCAGCCGCGAAAACGCCATTCTCGGCCAAAACGAAAACCGATTCGAAAATGTTGAAGATCCGATGGTTGTCCGCGGTTGCAGGTTCCATGCTCGCGCTGATTGCGACACCTTCTCGCGCCACGATCGTGTGCATGACGGAGCAAAACATCGCAATCCCGCAGAACGGCGAAGGCGCCTACATCAACTTCGTCTCGGGCGTGCATGCCGGCAGTGAAGGCGCGGTGCCGGGGTTCGACTTCGACCCCTACGCCTCACAGGCAAGCCAACCCGTCAATCAATTGAAGTTTTACTGGGGTCCGTCGAGCAAGAGCGGAGCGGGCGTGGTGACAAGCGGCGACACGTACGCGGTATTGTTCGAGGGTGACACTATCGGCTCCGGATCGCTGTTTTCGCGCGCAGGCTTTACCGGCGTCACGACCGCTTGGCAGGCGGGTGTGACGAGCGGTTACCTCGGCCTGCGCTTCACCAATGAAGCGACGAGCACGCTGACGTACGGCTGGGTCCATCTGACGACCACGGCGCCGCTCGGATTTCCGATGACCGTGCTCGATTGGTGTTATGAGGATGACGGCAGCGCGATCACCATCCCGCACGTCGAAA
>JBDSBK010000152.1:0-4220 GCA_039921645.1 Dokdonella sp. | reverse complement strand
ATCCCGACGTGTTCAATGGCGCGGTATTGGCCGGCGGTGCGACTTACGTTGTTGGCGGGTTGAACGCGGGCTCGAATGCGATAAGCAAGATCATGCGCGCTCCCGACAGAATCTTTGCCAATGGGTTTGAGTGAATCGACTCGGCCAGAGAACATTCCTCTCGGTGGAAAACGTGGACTTCGGAACCGGGCGCACTGTCGATCCGCGCCGCGTCGGCGAACGCGACGATGCACTGCGCAAGGAAGCGCTCGTCTCGCCGGCCTCACGTCCTTGACGTCGACCGTGCGAGCCGATCAAACGCGACCGAAGCCACGGTTGCGCGACTGACCCAGACGAAACCGGAATCAGCATCCGGCCGCCGGCGTGCCCGACGGCCGGAATGCGTCACGAGCCCGAATGAAATACACCTGGTCCAGTTTCTCCTTACTCATTTTATTCGAGCGTGGCAGTCGCAGCGGCGGAACGTCGTTTCCCGGAATCGGTATTCATCGAACTCCGGGAACCGACTATGGCCGTTTGCTTCTGCCTCCGTTTGCACACCGATGTCGCCTTGCACGTCGGCATCACACGCGGCGCGCGCGGCATCGGCATCGCTCGCGCCGACGCACATGGCTGCAGCCCGCGGCGGCGTCGCCAGGGAGCTCGCATGAGCCGCCGCCGTTTTTCCATCCATGTCCTCGCCATCGTCGCGCTGTTCGCTGGCGCCACGTCGCTCGGCGCCGTGCCGTTGCCGAATCCCGACCTGGCCTACGGCGGTAGCGGCGACGGCATAGCGCGCATCGCGGTCGCCAGCGTGCCTGCGGACGACGCCTTTGCATTGCACGCCACCGTGCAGGCTGACGGCCGCCTCGTGCTGGTGGGTTCGACCAGGACAACGGTGGGCGGGACCTCTACGTCGCAACTCGTGCTGGCGCGGTTCGACACGCAGGGGCTTGCGGATAGCGGCTTCGGCGCGGGGCACGACGGCCTCTATCGCACGGCGTTCCTGGACACCGGCGGTCCGCTCTCCGGACTGTTCGCCGACGTCGCACAGACCGGCGACGGAAAGCTGGTCTACTCGGGCCACGGCTCGTCGGCCACGATCATCGTCGGACGGCTGAATGGCGATGGCACGCCGGATGCGAGCTTCGCCAGCGGCGGCCGCCGGCTGATCGGCGCCTCGGCCTTGGTCGACGGCGCGCTTGACGCGAGTTTCGCGACCCTGCTGCCGCTGACGGGTGACAAGACACTCGCACTCGGCGTCGCCCTCGTGCAAACCTCGGCGACGTCGTACAACGCCTTCAGTTGCGCGATGCGCCTGGCGGCGGACGGTTCCACCGACACCAGCTTCGGTACCGCGGGCCGCACCTGCATCGCGCCGATGCTCACCTCGGGCGCCACATCGGTGACGGCCGCTGGCCACGTGCTGGCCGATGGCCACATCCTGCTCGCCGGCGCCAGCGTGCACTCGGGCGGGTCGGCCGCGGACATGAGCGTCGCCCGGCTTGGTGCCGACGGCACGCTCGATACCGGTTTCGGTCCCGACCACGACGGCTGGGCCTTCGTCGCGTTCGACCAGGGCGGGACACTGAACGATGGGGCCACGGCGATCGCGCTCGACGCCGCCGGTCGCATCCTGCTCGCCGGCTCGTTCGATACCGCGCTGGGAAGCGACATCGCCGTCGCCCGCCTGCTGTCCGATGGCCGGCCCGATCCGTCGTTCGGCTTCCAGGGGCGCGTACAGATCACGTTGACCTCCGGCAGTAACCATATCGACCAGGCGAACAGCATCGTTGCATTGCCGAACGGCGGCATCCTCGTCGGCGCCCTCGTCAACAGTCAGGCCGGCGTATCCATCGCGCTCATGCCCGACGGCACGATGGATCCCGGTTTCGGCGTCGACGGCATCTACTACCCGCCGCAGGCGACACCGCGCGTCCGCAGCCGGAAGCAGATCCTGGCTGGCGATTACCTCTACTGGGCCGGGGAAAGCGTGAACACCGACAATCACCTCGACTTCGCCGCGACGCGCGCCGTGATGCCGCTGTTCGCCGACGGTTTTGATCAGCCGTAAATAAATTCCTCGTAGGCGCTCGATCTGCCTGCCTTCGAGAGAGCGATTCGTTATGAGGTCATCGAGGACATCGAGACCGCATCGTGCGTCGAAACTCGTTTACGCCATGACGCACGCGCAGGCCACCCGCCGACGTCCGCAGCGCCGACCAACTCCGTCTCATCCGTCGGTCGCAAATACTCAAGGAGCGACCCGCTGATAGGTACCGGAGAAGCTCACGTTCATGCCGCCGCAGTGACCGTTGTCTTTGGCCAGCAATTTATCCGCTTGCCGTTGCAGGTCGACCATGCATTCGTTTTCGGCGTCCGCCGCGGGCGGCGAGTTTCCGCTGCCCTCGATGAAGTGCAAGACATGGCCGGTGGGACGCAGTCGCGTGAGTTCGATTTGCCCAATGTGCACACTTCCGTTCTCTACGCGATCCGGATCGTGCCCACCCCATGATGCGTCACCCTCGATCTCGAGATGCCGGTCGTCGAGACGCCGAATGTAGATCTCGGCCTCGTCGTCACGCTTCCAGTGACCGGCCCAGTCGCTCGTCACCGGCGCTCTGCCGTCGCCGTGAAAATCCAGCGCCACGTCCCACAGCCTCCCTACGGTGACAACGCCATTTCTTGACGTGTACGTGGCGCAAAACGTGTCTCCCCATCGCGACCAGGCAAGCACGTTGTCGCCCGGCACGAGGTAACCCTTCCTCATGCACGCCTCTTCCTCGGAAGGACATTGGCTGGCCATGACTCGCGACTTCAGAAAATGTATACGCGGCTTCTCGGGCTTCACCGTTGCGAACCACGCTGATTCGTCGGGCGCCGGACCGTGCGGGTTGCACCCGGTAGAAAGAAGCTGCGTCTGCGCAGCTGCGAGCCACACCAGGCCCGCAGAGACCATCGATCCAAACATTTCATCCACTCCCGAGTCCACCTGAAGAGTTACCACCGACTGCGATACTCGATCGGCCCTGACACCTGCGCGGCGCCATTGGCATGGGCTTTCGCGTGATCTTGTGATCCGATGAAGCAATCCCGATTCCGACAGGATTCATGACATCGCGCGTGCACGGCGTCCAGCGAGCGAATGGAACAATCCAAAGGGACGGATGTCGTCAAGCGCTTGACGACGCGTACTCGCAGCTTGGATCGCGCAGGCCGCCCGCTGTCGGCCGAAGCGAAACCCGGCCCGGTTTCGACCCAGCGACCTTCTGCTCGAGTGATAAGGTTGAACCCGTCGACACCGATCGATGGATAGACAGGCGAAGAAATCATGCGATGGATAGCGCGGCACACGTCCACCCTGGTGCGGCCGGGCGATCGAGATAGTGAAAGCGCGAGGAAGCTTGTTGCGCGAGGCAAGCTGCTTGACTGCGCGAGTCAATTTCAAATGTCGACCGATCGGTCTTTGCGATGAACTTGCTGAGCGGACTCGGCATTGCGGCATTCGTGACGGCCACGTACACACTGGATCGCCGCAATCGGAAAAAGGGGGCCATTCGCAACCGGCAGGATCGGTGCGCGCGGTGCGACACTCCCCTGGACGAACACCCCGGACGGATGATCAATTTGTCGGGCTATCTCCGCTATACGCAAGGCCGGGTGTGCGCGAAGTGCTACGCCACGACCCGGCTTCAAGACCGTGTTTTTTATCCGTTGGTGTATGCATCGGTTGCGATCCTGATGTTTATTTCATGGTTTCTCGCTCGCAACTGACCCGAGCCGAAACCGGGGTCACGATTTCGCCGCACGTGTGGACAAGCGCAGCAATGCGCTTTTGGTCGTCTGCTGTCTGGACACGATTTTCATGCGAGATCGGTGCAGCCGCGATGCTCTTTTCGCAACGGCCGCATTGGCGGTGATCTATTCCGCCCCCTTGCTACGTCTGGCATACAGGAGAGCTCATTCGCGGCGCCGGCGCCGTATGCGAACAGCCATAGCCGTGATTTTTCGGAGGTGAACCGCGCCATTTTCGAAGTTCAATCCATCTGGGCGCTGCCCGCGGACTTCGGCAAGGGCACATCGGACCTGCGACACGTCGCAGAGAACGCTGCTTTTCGTTTCAATCAATGGAACATTCGAGTGCGGAGACGAGACATGCATCGATCGACAGGCATCGCGTTTATCCTGATTTCGGCACTGGGCCTTGCCGCGCCTGCGGTCGCGCACGATTTCTGCGTGGA
>JBDSBK010000151.1:0-5834 GCA_039921645.1 Dokdonella sp. | reverse complement strand
GGCTACCACGTGCTGGCGAACACGTATTCCACCTACATCGCCAAGCTCGATGCGTACGGCAATTACGACACGCAATGGGGCGACTTTGGCAAGGCCCTGCTCCCGGTCCCGTTCCCGATCGCTGATGTGGCGAAGGATCCCGGCGGCGCAACCTTTTTCTTCACCGGCGCGCACATCGTCCCGGGTGCCAGCGACACCGATTTCGGTGTCTATTGCATCGATGCCGGAGGGTCGGGCGCAACCCCATGCGACTTCTTCGGCGACAACGGCCTGACCAATATCGCGATCGATGTCAACGGCGCACATAACGACTATCCCAGGCGAATAGTGGCCACCACGATCGGCGAGCTCTACGTGGTGGGTACATCCGATACCAACAACGGATCCGGCGTGAATTGGGACGTGTCGGTTGTAGCGCTGAGCGGCCTCGACGGCACCCCGAACATCAATTTCGGCACCAACGGCGCAGTGACGCACGCAATCGATCACGTGGTCCGCGGAGGCGACTACGTGGACGACATCGTGGTCGATGAAAACTTCCTGCTGCCGACTTACCGGATCTACGTCGTCGGCGAAACGCAGCATCCTTCTGCAAACGACACGGATGCATTCATCATGGCACTCCGTCCATCGACCGGCGCCCTCGACACGACCTTCTACTCGTCCGGCATCCACGAGGTCTTCGCTGACCTCGGCACGACGAACAAGCAGGACATGTTCAACCGCGTCAGGGTGCTTCGGGACCACAGCGTGGTCGCCGCGGGACAGTCGCGCGACGATTCCGACGATGAATTGCTGCTGGTCGCCAAGTTCACGCCCACGGGAGCACTCGACACGTCGTTTTGCGGAGCGGGACATTGCGTCGAGC
Organism: Dokdonella sp.; assembly: GCA_039921645.1. GTDB lineage: Bacteria > Pseudomonadota > Gammaproteobacteria > Xanthomonadales > Rhodanobacteraceae > Dokdonella_A. The sequence continues at coordinate 4,966 of JBDSBK010000151.1, read as the reverse complement.
CCCTCCTCACAAGCTATGTGTTGCCCACGGGAATCATCGAGCGCGCCAATACTCGCGATCTCGTGTTCTCGCTCGACCTCAAGACGATCATCGCCCCGCATCGAGCGCAGGCCGCGATCGAATACGGCAGCAGCGGCAACACCCAACATGCGTTCAACATTTTCGACTACAACGCCTACTCCAATACGCCTCAGTACTCGTCTTCGAACGACGCCATCATCGACAGTCTCGGTCGCTTCCTGATCGCCGGCCGGCGGCTGTGGACCACCACTGCATCCGACTACGACATGACGCTGGTGCGTACGCTTCCGAATGACACGATTTTCGCAAACGGGCTCGAAAGCAACTGAACGCAGACAACCGAGGGAACGAAAGACTTTAGATCAGCTGCCGGCCCCAACCGGGGCGGCAGCGACCTTGCCGGCAGGAAACGCGCAATCAGTGGTCGGCTTTGCCGAGCGCTTCAAGCCTGCGCAGGATCGTCTGCACCATGTCGTGTTCGAGTTCTTTCGACAACAGATCGGTTTCGGCTGCGACACCGAGCGCCTGGGTCGCGTCGAAGGTGAATTCGCGCGACAACTCGATCGTCTGTTTTGGCAGGATCGCGGTGCCGGCGTTGTCCTCGACCGCGAACTCGACGTGGTAGCGCAACGCATACTCGTTCGCGCGCGCGGTGCCTCCGACCGACAGCACGTCGGTCGAGAGGGTGTTCGTGCTGATCTTCATGACCGCGACGCCCGCCTCGGCCTTGTCGACGACCTGCGCGCCCGAGCGCGGCAATGCCTTGGCGAGGTCTTTGGCGAGCGGACTCGCCGGATCGGCGATCTCGATGTGCACGCGCTGCATCGCGACCGGCAGCTGCGCCTCCTTGCGCAGGTGGAAACCGCAGCCGGCGAGCACGCTGGCGAAGGCGACAACACAGACAAACGGGGCACGAAGCAGGTTCATGTACGGGTTCCGGCAAGGATTGGTGGACTGGCAGGCAGGAGATCATACGGTGCGCGCCAGCCCGGCTGCGAGCGGATGCGGTCGAGCCAGGCCGCGATGGCCGGCCATGGTGCGAGATCGACGTCGGCCTGATCGGTCCAGAACAGGTAGCCGCAACAGGAGACGTCCGCAATGCTGACCGCGTCACCGACGATGAAGGCGTGCTCGCGGAGATGCCGGTCGAGGCAATCGAAATCCGCGTGCATGCGCGCGGTCCACCACGCTTCCAGCACGCGATCGGCGCGGGTGAAGCGACGCGAATAGCGCAGATGCGGAAAGCTCATCGCGAGCCGGTTCGCTTCCCACGCCAGCCATTCGCGCACGCGTGTCTGTGCTGCCGGTGTCGCGCCGTCCAGCTTGCGATAACGACGCGCCAGATGATCGAGGATCGCATTGGACTGGCAGACCGCGAGGCCGTCCTCGTCGATGAAGGTTGGCACTTCGCCGAACAGCGATGCTGCACGGAAATCCGCCGATCGCTGTTCGCGCGGCAGGTTCAGATCCACCGCGCGCAGCTCCGTCGGCACGTCCATCAGCGCGAGCGCAAGCGCGATCTTGTAGCTGTGGCCGGATTCGCGGTTGCAGTAGAGGATCGGGGAAGTCATCAGATATCGATTGCAGGGACGTCAAGGCGGCGTTGTTCCCGCTCTCGCTTCTGGAGAACGGGAAGCGCAACGCCAATCGGCTTGTCACACGACGATGTTCACGATCTTGCCCGGCACCACGATGATCTTCTTTGGTGCCTGCCCGGCGAGGAAATCGACGACCTTCGGCTCGGCAAGCGCAAGACGCTCGACTTCTTCCTTGCCCGCCGACACGGCAACTTCGATCGTCGCACGCAACTTGCCATTGACCTGCACCGCAAGCGTCACGGCGTCCCTGGTCAATGCCGCGCTATCCACTTTCGGCCAAGGCTGGTCTTCGATCAGGGTCTCGCCATGCCCGAGCACCTGCCACAGCGTGTGGGCGATATGCGGCGTCACCGGATTGAGCAGCAGGACCATCGCCTCCAGCGCTTCATGCCGCACCGCGCGCCCCTGTTCGCTCCGGTCGTCGAATTTGCCGACCGCATTGAGCAATTCCATCAGCGCCGCAATCGCGGTGTTGAACGCGTAGCGACGACCGATGTCATCGGACACTTTCTGGATCGTCTCGTGTACCTGCCGGCGCAGCGTTTTCTGCGCCCCATTCAGAGCAGCCGCGTCGACGACCGGGTGATCGGGGTTGGACGCGTGCGTGACGACTTCGCGCCAGAACCGTCGCAGGAAGCGCGCCATGCCTTCGACGCCAGCCTCGTTCCACTCCAGCGATTGTTCCGGAGGTGCGGCGAACATCGAGAACAAGCGCACCGTGTCGGCGCCGTACTTGCCGACCATCGTCTGCGGATCGACGCCGTTGTTCTTCGACTTCGCCATCTTTTCGGTGCCGCCGATCTGCACCGGCTTGCCATCCGTTTTCAGAAGTGCACCGACCACGCGTGCTTTTTCGTCACGCTGGATCTCGACATCGGCGGGATTGATCCAGTCTTTCGAGCCGTTCGGGTTGTCGCGATAAAACGTTTCGGCAATCACCATGCCCTGACACAGCAGGTTGGTCGCCGGCTCGTCCGACTGCACCAGGCCTTCGTCGCGCAACAGCTTGTGGAAAAAACGAAAGTACAGCAGGTGCAGGATCGCGTGCTCGATGCCGCCGATGTACTGATCGACCGGCAGCCAGTGGTTCGCGCGGCCATCGACCATGTCGCCAGCACCGGGTGAGGTATATCGCGCGTAATACCAGCTCGACTCCATGAACGTGTCGAATGTGTCCGTCTCGCGTTCGGCCGCGCCGCCACAGGTCGGGCAGGTGGTCTTGCGCCATTCCGGATCGGCCTTGATCGGCGACTTCACGCCCGTGAACGCCACGTCTTCCGGCAGCACCACCGGCAGCTGCTCCTCGGGCACCGGCACCGCACCGCACGTCGCGCAATAGATGATCGGAATCGGGCAACCCCAGTAGCGCTGACGCGACACGCCCCAATCGCGCAAGCGGAAATTGACGCGACGGGCGCCCTTGCCTTCCTGCTCGAAGCGCGTGGCCAGCGCATCGAAAGCGCCACGGAAATCCAGGCCGTCGTAGTCGCCCGAATTCACGAGAGTGCCGTAGTCGGTATACGCGCCATCCTCGATGATCGCGCGCTCGAATTCCTCGAATACGCTGACTGCGCCCGGTGCTTCGTAGACGTCGATCGCGCGACTCTCACCGAGTGCCGCACTCATCGCATCCGGATTGCGCGCCGCATCCCGACCGAGTTCGCGGATCGCATCGCGCACCGCATCGCTGACGATGACCATCTTGATCAACAGGTCGTACTTCGTCGCGAATTCCCAGTCGCGCTCATCGTGTGCCGGTACCGCCATTACCGCACCGGTGCCGTAACCCATCAGCACGAAATTTGCGATCCAGATCGGCACGGCTTCGCCGGTCACTGGATGGATCGCGCTGAGGCCGGTATCGATGCCTTTCTTTTCCGCGGTCTCGATGTCGGCCTCGGCAGTGCCGCCGTGGCGGCACTCTTCGATGAACGCCGCGACGAGCGGTTTCGTCTGTGCCGCCTTCAATGCGAGCGGGTGCTCGGCCGCAACCGCGAGATAGGTCACGCCCATCAAGGTATCCGGGCGCGTCGTGAACACGCTCAGCGGCGCAGCCTCGCTTTCGACCGCGAACTGGATTTCAAGCCCTTCCGAACGCCCGATCCAGTTGCGCTGCATCGTCTTGACCGAATCGGGCCAGCCCGACAGGCGGTCGAGCCCGCTCAGCAGTTCGTCTGCATACGCGGTGATCTTGAAAAACCATTGCGGAATTTCGCGTTTTTCGACCAGCGCACCCGTGCGCCAGCCGCGGCCGTCGATGACCTGCTCGTTCGCGAGCACGGTCTGGTCGACCGGATCCCAGTTCACGACCGACTGCTTGCGGTATGCGAGCCCCTTCTTGAACAGACGCGTGAACAGGCGCTGCTCGTGCACGTAGTACTCGGGGCGGCAGGTCGCGAACTCACGCGACCAGTCGATCGCGTAGCCGAGCGTCGCTAGCTGCGCGCGCATGTGCTCGATGTTCGCGTAGGTCCATTTCGCCGGCGCGGTGTTGTTCTTGATCGCCGCATTTTCGGCCGGCAATCCAAACGCGTCCCACCCCATCGGCTGCAGCACATTCTTGCCCTGCATGCGCTGGAAGCGACTGATCACATCGCCGATCGTGTAGTTGCGCACATGCCCCATGTGCAGTGCGCCGCTCGGGTACGGCAGCATCGACAGGCAGAAAAATTTTGGCTTCGACGATTTTTCGTCGACGACGAAGGCGCGCGTCGCGTTCCAGAATTTCTGGGCGACGGCTTCAACCGCCTGAGGTTCGTAGGTTTCTTGCATGGGTTCCATCGCGCGCCGGAACGGCGCAATCCGTGACTGCAGGGAGACAGGCAGCCTAACGCAGCGCACCATCCGCGCCAAGCCGAACCATGCCGAATGGCACCTGTCGGGCGCAGCAGGGCCGCTAAGATGACTAGTCCACTCGACTTGGGAACGCCATGAAGCCGACCATCATTGCTGTCGCTATCGCATCCGCGCTCACCTGTTTCGCCGCCCATGCTACGGAACCGGCTGGAAAAACAACGGCCATGGTCGTCGTGCAATGCGGCCACCTGCTGGACAGCACCGGCGGCAAACTGCTCGGTGCGACCACGATCGTGATCGAGGGGGGCCGCATCAAGGAGGTCAAGGCCGGTCGCGCCGATGTTCCCTCCGCGCACACGATCGACCTCGGCAACGCCACCTGCCTGCCCGGCTTGATCGATGCGCACACGCACCTTACCGGCGAGACCAGTCCAACCGGCTACACCGATCAGTTCCGATGGAATATCGCCGACTACGCAATCCGCTCGACCGTGTACGCGAAACGCACGCTCGATGCCGGCTTCACCACGGTGCGCAATCTCGGCGACGGC
>JBDSBK010000150.1:0-10986 GCA_039921645.1 Dokdonella sp. | reverse complement strand
CACCGCCGGGCGCGATCGTCGGCATCATCGGCCCGAACGGCGCCGGCAAGTCGACGCTGTTCAAGATGATCACCGGCCAGGAAAAACCGGACAAGGGCGAGATCAGCAAGGGCCAGACGGTCAAGATCGCCTACGTCGACCAGAGCCGCGAGAAGCTCGAGGGCACGCACAACGTGTTCCAGGAAATCTCCGGCGGCGCCGACATCCTCAACATCAACGGCATCGAGATCCAGTCGCGCGCCTACCTCGGCCGCTTCAATTTCCGCGGGCCGGATCAGCAGAAACTGGTTGGCACACTGTCGGGTGGTGAGCGTGGTCGTCTGCATCTGGCCAAGACCCTGCTGCAGGGTGGCAATGTGCTGCTGCTCGACGAACCCTCGAACGATCTCGATATCGAAACCCTGCGCGCGCTCGAAGACGCGTTGCTCGAATTTCCCGGCAACGTGTTCGTGATCTCGCATGATCGCTGGTTCCTCGACCGTATCGCCACGCATATCCTCGCGTTCGAAGGCGACTCGCACGTCGAATTCTTCCCCGGCAATTACAAGGAATACGAGGAAGACAAGAAGCGCCGTCTCGGTGAGGACGCTTCGCAGCCGCATCGCCTGCGCTACAAGAAACTGGTTTGACGCCGCGGTCTGGCATCGCGATGAATTTCACTCGAGCATTGGCGCAAGCGTGGCGACGCAACGACTCCCTCGTCTGCGTGGGCCTCGATCCGGAAGCCGCGCGGTTTCCGGATCCGATGCGCGGCGACGCGGACGCGGTATTCGCGTTCTGCCGTGCGATCGTCGACGCCACTGCAGATCTGGTTTGCGCATTCAAGCCGCAGATTGCGCACTTCGCCGCGTTGGCGGCGGAAGATGCGCTGCAGCGTCTGATCGCACATATTCACGAGCGCCACCCGGACGTCCCGGTCATCCTGGATGCCAAGCGCGGCGATATCGGCTCGACCGCGCAGAACTATGCGATCGAAGCATTTGATCGCTACGGTGCGGACGCGGTCACTGTGAATCCCTATCTCGGCCGCGATTCCGTGCAGCCGTATCTGGACCGTGCCGACAAGGGCGTGATCATCCTTTGTCGCACGTCCAATCCCGGCGCGCGCGATCTGCAGGATCTTCCCGTCGGTGACCAAACCCATGGCAGCCACAAGCTGTACCAGCACGTGGCGGACATCGTCGCGCGCGACTGGAATTCAAACGGCAATTGCGCGCTCGTCGTCGGCGCAACGTATCCGCAGGAGATTGCCGACGTGCGCCAGCGCGTCGGCGACATGCCGTTGCTGGTGCCCGGCGTCGGCGCACAAGGCGGCGACGTCGAAGCCGTCATGCACAATGGAAAGACGGCCGATGGTTGCGGCCTCATGGTCAGTTCGTCGCGCGCGATCCTGTACGCAAGCAGTGACGAGGATTTCGCACAGGCCGCGCGCAAAGCCGCGCTGACGCTGCGCGACGAGATCAACCGCTTCCGCTGATATCCGAACGCTGTTCGTGGGAGCGGTTTCAGCCGCGATGCTCTAAGCCTCCCCTTCAAGGGGATGGTTGGGTGGGGATGGTGTCAGGTATCCCATAGCATCGCGGCTGAAGCCGCTCCCACAGACAGCCTCTGCCACACCGCATGGCTTATTCGTCGACGTCCGGGTCCATGCCCGGAAACAACACCTCGGCGTAGCCGAAGCGCGAAAAATCGGTGATGCGCATGGGGTAGAGCTTGCCGATCAAGTGATCGCACTCGTGCTGCACGACGCGCGCATGGAAACCCTCGGCAACCCGATCGATCGGTTCTCCTTCAGGGCTGTAGCCGGTGTACCGAATTGACGACCAGCGCTCCACCACGCCGCGCAGTCCCGGCACCGAGAGGCAGCCTTCCCAGCCCTCCTCGCGCGCGTCGGACAACGGCGTGATCACCGGATTGAGCAGGATCGTGCGAGGGACCGCCGGCGCATCCGGATAACGATCGCTGTAGTCGAAGCCGAAGATTACCAACTGCAGATCGACACCGATCTGCGGTGCCGCGAGGCCGACGCCACCGGCGTCCTCCATGGTCTCGAACATGTCGGCGATCAACGCGCGCAATCGCGGTGTGTCGAACTGCTCAACCCGGGCGGCAATGCGCAGCAGGCGCGGATCACCCATCCTCAGAATTTCGTGGATCATTGCGGCGCCTCGGCTGCAGGGTCGGACGCATTGTCGCGCAAGTGCACGCGCATATCGAACCAGAGCAGCCGGTCGCAAAGAAGCACGCGCCTGCGACTGCAACCGCGCAGTGCAGGTGGATCAGCGCAGGCGATTGGCCAACCAGCGCCATCCCAGCATCGGCACCTTCACCAGGAAGTGCAACCACAGGCCCATCCATACCGCGCTACGCAGCAGTGGATTGCGCGCAGCCGGATCGAAGTGGCGAAAGTATCGCCACATGCCGCGATGTTTATGGCGCGCGACGAACAACGGTCGCTTCCGACTCGAGCTGCCCTGCACATGCAGGACCTGCAATGCGTGGGCGATCGCCACCTGAAAGCCCGCGGCGCGCACGCGCCTGCACAGGTCGAGATCTTCGACATGCAGGAAGTAGCCTTCGTCGAAGCCGCCGACACTCTCGTATGCGGTGCGCGGCATGGCCATGCAAGCGCCCGAAACGGCCTCGATGAATTCGACTCCGCCAGTCGACCCTGCAGCCGGCATCTCGACACCGGCGAAGGAAGGCCAGCGACGCTCCCAGCGGGATAACCCCGTCATGCTTGCAAGAGCACGTCGAAAGCTTGGGTCGCGACGGCGGTTGCCGCGCGCGGGCGACCCATCGGCATTGCAAACGGTCACGCCGAGCACGCCGATTCGCGCGTCGTCGAGGACCGCTCGATGCAATGCCGCTACCGTGTCCGCACGCAGCTCGCAATCCGGATTGAGGAACACCAGCACCGAACCTTGCGCGAGCACAGCACCACGGTTGCAGGCCGGTCCGAAACCGATATTGGCTTGATTGCGCAGGATGCGCAGGCGAGGGTCTTGCGCATGTCGCGTTGCCGCGCGTTCGACTTCGCCGTCGGTCGACGCATTGTCGACAAGGATCAATTCGAACGGTGCGTTCGATGCGAGGGACGAATCGATGCAGGCCTGCAATAAAGGCCCGCTGTCGGCTGCGACAACGATGATACTCGTCAGCGCGTCGACCCTACTTGGGCTTTCCGGATGCGTTGCGCTCAAATCGCGCCGAGCAGCCGCTCGCCTTGCTCGCGCGCGTAAGCCCACAACGACGGCCATGCATCGTAGGCCGTCGCAAGCTGCGTCGTTTCTTCGCGCAGCCGCTTCACGCACGTTGCGTCGTCGGCATCCGGCCAGTCTCCGAGCCGTGGGGGATCCTTCGCAGTCAACGCACGACCATTCGCTTCGATGATCGAACGTACGTCCGCCTGCCAGTACACCGGCGCATCCTGCGCACCCTCGAACTGGTTCTGCAAGCGCTCGATCAGGTCCGCGCGCGCATAGGCGAGGTAGTCGCGCAACTGACGCAGGCATCCGGCATCGTCCGCCGCGCCCACATCGCGCAGATGTGCAGCGAGCAGGCTGAGTCGCTGCGCCGGGTCTTTCGCGTTGAAGTCCGGCAATTGCCGTTGCACGAAGTCACTGACGAAATAGTTGAATCGTGGCGTATGCGCGGCGAGTGTGCGCGGCGAACGCTTGCGCTGCGACTCCTGCACATGCCCGATCGCGACCGGCAACTCCAGCATCAATGCACCCGGGTGACACAGCTCGGTCACGCGCGAGAAAAGCGCATCCTCGCCACGGCCGAACGGATTCGTGCACGGAAGCAGCAGGGAGTTGTCGAGTGCAAACGGCGTGAATGTCGCCGCTGGAGTTGCGCGCGCCTGGCGGTACCCATACCAGAGGCTGCCCGCTTCAACGTTGCGCAGATAGCTGTCGCGGTCACGCACGAACTCGGCGCGGCTGGCAGCGGGCAACTGGTATAACCACAAGCCCGATTCGGTGCGTGAACTGCCGTAACTACCGTGCTGCGTGGCGAGGATGGGCGCATCGCCACGCAGGTGGTCGAGCCGGCTCAAGGAAAGACCGCGCAACGATTCGCGATCGATCGCGTAGCGTGCGCTGTTGGTCAAAGCGCCTAGTGGGCGACCGGCGGCATCCAGATGCAGTTCGAAGGGATCGCCCTCGAGTTCCTGACCTGCGCCCAGCGCGTTTTCCATGTTGCGATAAAAGTGCGTATAGGGGTCCGGTGCGGGATTCGGATCGAATCCGCTGCGCGCATCCTCCGGCGTGCGCAACGGCAGGCGGTGATCGTCATCGAGCAGGATCATGCGCGCGCCCGCCGACAGCAGCAACGCGAGATTCCAGGCTCGGCCACCGCCAAAACGGTTACCCGCATCCGTACGCACAAGCAGGTACGGCAAGATCGCCGCGGCCTGCGGCACTGCGCGCGCGATCCTGGCGACCAAACGCTCGCACTCCGATGCGCCCACGTAGCTCAGCTTGCAGCCGGTGGCGCGCGCGAATTCGCGCAGGAGATCGCGGTGCCTGTTGGTCGCCTCGCGCGTGCTCGAATCATCGAGCAGCACGTAGTGACGATTTGCGCGAAAGCTGCGCTCGTATTCGGCGAGTGATGCGAGCAACTGCGCCAGCTGGTCGGGGCGATCGCATGCGCGAATGAACACCGCTCGCAAGGGCGCGGGTTCGCGCGACGTGAATGTAGCTGCGCGTTGCAGGAAATCCCTGTCGGAAACGAGCAGGCCACGCTGGGTCAGTCCCTCAAGTACACGCCCGACGCCCTCGCGCTGCGACTGCAAGCCAGGCACGGTCGCAAGGATGCGCGCGACGTGTTCGTCGATGGTACGGAACTCGCGGCTCTGGTCGAGTGCCTGCAAGACCTGAAAGGTCATCACATGCGTGTCGCCGCTGCGGCGGATCTGAAAAATGCATTCGCTGTTGGACAGGGAGGCGACGACGCCGGCCTCGGACGCGTACAACGGCGCAGCCGGGTCGACGCGCGCAGGAGCGGGCGCAGGCGCAGCGCCGAAGCTGCCGTAGTTGATCTGATAGTTGAGGTCGGTGCTGTTCATTCGATCTATCGGTTGCGACGCCACCAACGCCAATCATGGCGTCGCGGCACATTTTCATGAAGTGGTGGCGATGCGCGGCCGCTCAACTGCTCCACTTCCGCTTCGAGTTCGGCAATGCGAGCGCCAGCGCTCATGGTCTTGCGAATTTCGTGATTGTAGTGGGTGTAGACCGACTCCTCACGATCGCCGAACAGGGACAAGCCCGGCACCGTGTCCGGCAGCGCCCGGCGAGAGCAGACGGCAAGGTAGTACATCGGCGCGTAGTCGAACCCGCCGACAGGCGCACCGCCGTCCTGCGAGGCAGTCGCAACGTCGGGATGTCCCGCGCGGGAATCAAGGGCCCATAGAACGGACTGAAACAACAGCTTTTGGCCGTACAGGCGGATGTGCGCGAAATGCGGCTTGAGGAGATCCAGCAATTCCTCGCGATACAGCTCGCGCACGTGAAATTCGTTGCGGAACCCGGCCTGCTCGCTATAGGTGCGTTTGTCCGGAGACGAAATGAGCAATACGCCATCGTCGGCAAGGACGCGCGCAAATCCTGCAAGCAGTTGCTCCTGCGCCGCCAGATGTTCCAGCGTTTCAAACGAAACGACGAGATCGAATGCACGGTCCGCATGCGGTAGTGCAGTGGCGTCCGCGCATTCGTAGCGAAGACGAGGTTTCGACGCGTAACGCGTACGTGCGTGCACAATCGATGCCTGGTCGACATCGACGCCCGTCACATCAGCCGCGACATCGGCGAGCAAGGCCGAACCGTAGCCCTCTCCGCAAGCCGCATCCAGCACGCGCTTGCCCACAGCGAATGCACGCGCGAACACGTATCGATGCCAGTGCTCGTACCAGATCTCGCGCACGCATTCGGGCGTGAAACGCTCGCCGGTGAACGCGAGGGCGTCGTCGTCGCTCATCGCAGGTTGCTTCCTTCGCTGGAATGTGTCCAGCGATGCGCGAGCCTGACCAATCCGAACTCGCGCGAAGCGCCGCGCACGATCACCCCACGCTCAACCGTGTCGAACACGCGCACGCCCTCGGGGTCCATCGGGTGCACGCGCACGATGTAGCTTCCGGGCAGCAAGGAGAGATCGCTGAATTCGAGCGTGCTTTCGTATTCGTTGTCGCCGCTGAGCCGGGGCGCGCAATCGTCCATGTCGGTGCTCACGCCGTACACGGGCGTACCGTCGGCACGAACGACGCCGACAGCCAGGCACGGCACCCGGCCGTCGCGCGAGCGTATGCGCGCATGCACCCGCAAGCTGTCACCGCCGTCGAGCATCAGCGCGCCCTCGCCTTGCATGCCGTTCAGACGCACATCGAACACGCTGAACTCCAGACCGCCAAGCACGACCTGCGATTCGCGCACCGGCGCGGATTTTCGTTCGTGATAGGCGAGATAGGCCTGGCTGACCTCGAACACGTCACCACTCATCGCAATCGCGCCACCTTGCAGCCAGCATGCGTGCCGGCACAACTTCTGCACATGGTACATGCTGTGCGAAACGAGGATCAGGGTGCCGCCGCTGGCCAGATAGTCCTTCATCCATTGCACGCATTTCTTCTGGAACGACTCGTCGCCGACGGCAAGTACCTCATCAGTCACCAGCAGGTCCGGCTTAAGCGCGGCTACTACGGCGAAGCCCAGACGCACGACCATGCCGGAGGAGTAATGCTTGACCGGCTCGTCGATGTAGTCGCCGATGTCGGCGAACGCAATGATTTCGGGTAACCGCCGACGCAGCTCCGCTCCGCCGAGACCATGCAGCGCAGCCGACATCGCGATGTTGTCGCGTCCGCTGTACTCGGGGTGGAAGCCGGCCCCAAGTTCGAGCAGCGCGCCGATCTCGCCATTGACCTTCACGCTGCCGCTGCTGGGCGTGAGCACGCCCGTGATCAATTTAAGCAGCGTTGACTTGCCAGCGCCATTTTCGCCGATGAGGGCCAGCGATTCGCCGCGACGAATGTCGAGGTTCACATCACGCAAGACGCTGATGCGGTCGCCATCATTGCCGGTGAAGAGCAGACGACCGAGCGCGCGCAAGCGATCGGCGCTGCGGTGCACTTTCGGATACGCCTTGCCAAGGCCGCGCGCCTCGACCAGCAGGTCGCTCACAGGAAATCCTCAAAATGCGGATCCAGCCGTTTAAACAGCCAGTGACCAATCATCAACGTCGCCGACGCGACCAGCAGGGCAATGCCCAGATGCCGAAGATCAATCGCACCGTAGTCGAGCAGAAGCGCGCGGAATGATTCCGCGTAGAAGGTGAACGGATTGAAGTCCAGCAGGCCGCGAAAGCGCTGCGGAAGTTGCAGTCGATCGTAGTAGACGGGTGCTCCGAACATCAGCAGCGGCAGCAACTGACCGAGCGCTTGCACCAGGTCGCGCACGAACACCTGCACTGACGCACATATAAGCGCGATGCCGAGCGCAAGCGCTGCCAGCGGTATGTAGAGCAGCACGGCCGGCAGCAGGCCCCCGATGTGAATTCCTCCACCGGTCAACGCAAGCACGGCGACGACAGCGATGAAACCGGTGATGTGTATCGCAAAACTCGTTGCGACACTCGCCACCACAAGGATTTCACGCGGCAGCGCCACCTTGCCGATCAGGGCGGCGTTGTCCTGGATGACCGTGGTCGAGCGAAGCACCCCTTCGGCAAAAGCCACCCAGGGCCACAGCGCGAGCGCGAGAAAAGGTACGTAGCCGATGGCGCTCGTGCCAGGCACGCGCGCGTTGAAGACATGCACGAACACGAAACTCGTGATCGCCAATTGCAGCAGTGGCTGGAACAGCACCCACAGCCCGCCGGAAAAACTGCCGGAGAAACGATTGTGCAGATCGCGTCGGAAAAAGCCCAGCGTCAGTACGGCAGCGGACATCCAGGCGGGCAACCTTCAATCGGGCGGGGCGGCATTTTAGCCGACTTCGCCCCAATATCGGCGCCGATGCGATGGCGCTCGCAAGGGCTGCCGGAACGGTTCTGCGCTGCCGAGCACGATATTACTGGTTCCCCGAAGACGGCGCCGCCTGCGGGGCTTCCGCTTCACCGTAGCGCGTACGCAACGTGGCGAGCATGTCGGCATTGCCATCCAGTGGCAGATTTCGCATTGCGTCGGTGTATGTGCGCATCTGCTTTTCGCTGTACTCCTTGCTCAGCTGTTCGATGATTTCGGCTTTGACCTCTGCAAACGTGCGCTGCTTGTCAGGCGTGCGTGAAATCAGCTTCACTACATGGAACCCGAAGGATGTCTTGACCGGCGGAGAAATGTCACCCGCCGTTTTCAACGCCGACGCTGCAGATGCGAATTCAGGCACGTACTTTGTCGCATCGCCGGCGTTGTCCATGTGTCCCTGGTTGGACATCTTGCTCGGATCATCCGAATACTTTTCGACCAAGGCATCGAACTGGTCAGGATGCGCCTTCGCTTCCTGCGCGACCGTTTCTGCGAGCGCCTTCGCATCCGCTTCGCTGCGCGTCTTGGTAGAAATGAGAACGTGCTGCACTTCAAGCTTGCCGCGAATCAGGTAGTTCTTCTTGTGCGCGATATAGTCTTCCTGCGCAAGCTGACTGAAATCCGGCAACTTCATGCTGGCCTTGAAGCGTTGGAGTTGCACATTGCCCAGAGCCTCTTCGGCTGTGAGGGCAATCTGGCGTTGCACCGCCGGATCTCGGTCCAGACCGGCTTTGCGGGCTTCCGCAGCAAGCTGCTTCTGCAGCAGCAGGTTCGTGACGACGCCATCGATACGCGTCGGACTGTTGAAAAACCCAGCGCGTTGCCCCTCGGGTATGCGCGCTGCGAACGCATCGATGTCCTCAAGTGTAACCACTGCACCGCCCTGCTTCGCAAGGATTGTACTGGGCGCTCCCGTCGGCGCGGATTCCGCCGCGATCACGGCATGGGTGCCGATCAGCAAACTCAACGAGGCGATCATCCATTTGTAGCGACTCAACGACATGTGGCAACTCTCCGGTATTCAACGAGGCATCCCACAAAAAACAATGGCCCGCGGAATTCCGCGAGCCTTGCCTTTTGATAACTTTGCAAATCATTGCTCAGACAAGAGCACTAGCGCGCGCTTGATACTTTTTCCAAGCGATCAAATGCGATCCGCTGCGGCGGATCGCATTTGATGGAGACTATCGGTCAGAACGATCCGCCACCTTGGCTCACCATCGTCAGCGGACAGATGCTCGCTCCTGACGGGCATTCCGTCGCTGCCTGCGGATCCGTACGCTTGATATTGAGGTAGTAATCGGTGTTGGGCTGCAGGTGGCAGAACGATGTGTTGGTCGTCTTGAACCACCACGCGACCATGGCTTGGTCACCGGAAGCAACGTTGTACACCCCACAACCGGTGTCAACAGGCGGAGAGAAGTCGCCGCACGTCGTGCTGATCGTCATGTCGGCGTTTTCGCCAGCGGTATAGGTCGGGTAGGTGAAGTTTCCGAATTTGCTCGATGACGGCGACGCGTTGGCCGGTGTCTTGAAGTGAGCCGAGAGGAAGCTCGTACGCGCGAAGCTCTTCAAGTTCGGGCTGGATCCAATAATGCCCGGCCATGCAACAACCGTGTCCGTTGCGCTGGCGTGCCCCCAAATGTTGTCCCATTCACGGATATCCACGTTCGCGCGCGTACCTGGCGTCGCGGCACCATATGTAATATCGCTGGTAATGAGGCGGGTGTAGCCGGCGGGGCCGTTGCAGGCCACTCCGCCTGCCGTTACAACAACTTGAGCCTGCTGGCTCGTAATCGATCCGCTGGTATTCGAGCAAGTGAGCGCGAGCGTATAAGTACCAGCGAGAGCCGGGACCACCGATCTCGGCGACACAGCGCTCGTAACCGTGGTCCAACCCGGCAAACTCACGGAATTTCCGGACAGGCTGGCAGATCCCGTGCAGCTGGTTGCGTTCTGTACTGTCCAGCTAACCGAGAATGCAGCGTTCACTATTCCGCTGGATGGCGCCGACAAGGCGAAGCCGTTCGGTGTCGGAGGCGGACCAAGGACAGAAACCTGATTGCTCTGCGCAACGCCAGACGCGTTGGTGCATGTGATGCCGAAGTTGTAGTTACCTGCCGTGTTGATCGTGACTGCGGTGTTGTGCGATCCCGCACAAGCGGCCCCGGAGCACGCGCTGGTGCCGGACGGCCAGCCGGAAACCCCGGACGTGGGCAGACCGTAGGTGCAGTTCGTCGCATCCGCGGACGCGGACCACGTCACGTTGATCGGCGTACCGATCGTCGCAGAACTCGGAGCAGCCACGCTGGCCAGAAAGTTGGCAGTGGCTCCGACCGTTCCACAGCCGGCACCCGTGAGCGTCACACCCGTCGCGCGCAGATCGGTAGACCCGGTCACGAGATTCAAGCCCGCGCTATCAGTGACGGCTACGCAATCCTTTTGCAGGGCGTCCTTCATGCGAACGGTCGTCTGAGCCATCAAAAATGGACTCACCAGCATCAAGATCAAGCCGGCAAAGAAGGAAATCGAGCGTGTGCGAGAAGCGGCGTGCGACAAAGCGATCATCAGAATTCCAGAAACGGTGTGCGGACGCACCCATTGTAACCACGACCATGCCAACGCGGCTAGTAAGAATCGCGAAAAGTGTGCGTAGTTCCATGAATAGAAACGTTTTTTTTACATACGTTGGTCAGAATTGCAAAAAGAGCTCCGGCTGCGCGCATGGGTGGGATGAATGCGGCAATAAGCTTCGCACTCATGCAAAGAATTCCTCGGGGCGATTTTCCATTTGCGACGTCAAAAAAAAAGGAAGGGGCCGAAGCCCCTTCCCTTTTACAACTGGAACTAACTTGCTAAGCGATTACGAGCAAGCCGGATCCTGACCCGTGCACGAGCGGTGCGCGCGATGACGATACACGCCGCTGTAATTGGCCAGCAGGCCCGGCTGTGCATTCGCATTG
>JBDSBK010000149.1:0-3097 GCA_039921645.1 Dokdonella sp. | reverse complement strand
ACCGATTGCAGCACGCCCGATTGCCGGATTTCGATGAACGGAATCGTGATCTCGCCGGCAGGCACGTGATCCTTGGTAATCGTGACCGAATGTGCGGCGCCTCCCGCTGCGTGCAGCGCCAGGTAGGCCTTGACGTTGAATTCATCGTTGTAGCCACGATAGAAGACAGCGTCGCCCAGTTGCACCCACGTGTTGGACCGGCTGTCGGTCGGCGGCTGATCGTTATCCGTGTAGCCCGCGCTGAATGCGATCAACGAGCTGCCGTTCGCGGCAGTCGTGATCGGTGCCGTCGTCGCGACCGCAGGACCGTTGCCGTCTTCATGGGCGAGCAGCGTATGCGAACCGAGCGTGCTGCCCGATGCGAACCGGGCGAGCAGTGCGCATGACAGGGCGAGCATGGCTGCCGTCGGCGCGCGGGCGATGGGTTTAGCGGGTTCCTGGGAAACAAGGAGCGACATGTCGCTTCGACCGAAGACCTGGGTTTTCTCGTGTTCGCGAAGGTAGTGTACAAACACGCCCGACGTCTGGCGCAGATTAGCGGACAACGCCGCTCGCGAGTACAGGCATCGACACGCGCGAGGTGTCCGCCGCATCGCTTGTCGCGTGTTCGCGCAAAGGTTCGATACGATCGCTGCTGTCCTCCGCCGGAGTCATTGCAAAAATGATACGCATATCCACGCGATGGCTGGTCACCGTAGTCCTGCTAGCGATCTGCCTTGCACCCGGACGCGAATCGCAGGCAAGAACGGCTGTAAAGAGTCCTCGCATCCTGTTCGTCGGCAACAGCCTGACCTATGTCGGCAACCTCCCCGCGACATTAGAGGGTCTCAGCCGGGTCAATCGCAAACCCGTCGTGGCGGAGATGCTCGTCCAGGGCGGCGCGACGTTGACGCAGAGACTCGATGACGGGTCGGTCGAGACCATGCTCGGCGCGGATCGCTTCGACTATGTGGTCCTGCAGGAGCGGGGCGGCGACATCCTGTGCGAAGCCGACGACGAGACGGCTATGCGTGATTGCGATTCGTGGCGAGCCCACCGCATGCTCGCGGACCTCGCGCGCGCGCACGGCGCGCAGCCGATATTGCTGGGGACATACCAGAGCGTGCCTGAAGTATCGCGCGCAATCGAGGCGAGCGAGCGAACGCTCGCGGCGCGGATCGGGGCGGTCCACATTCCGGTATCCGAGCGTATTCGCGGCGCGGTCAGCGCGAATCCCGACATGAACTGGTTCCACAAGGATGGCGCGCATCCCGGGCACGACCTCGTCTTGCTCGAGGCGATAGCGATCTATCGGGCGATCCGCCATGTCACACCCGCTGCACACGCATTCTCGATACCGCAAACCTTGCTGGGTCCGCGCGCGCACTTCATCGGTGCTCCCCCGCAGCATCCGGAAGAGACGGGTTCGCGCCGGCGTGTGTACGAATACGAAGAGGCGCAGGTTGCGAAAATCATTGCCGTCGAAGGGCCTGCGACTTGAAGGCGCGGTGCTTTACGACGGCAGATCGCTCGATGCCGGCGCGTGGTCGCGCAACGACTACCCGCCGATCAAGGAGCGCGCAAGAATGCCGGCGCTGCTCGAACGTTGAGCGTCGAGTGAAAGCGGGAGCCATCGCGCAAGTCGAGGCGAAGCAGTTCGAGATCGGGAAATTTTCGTGGGGCGATTCTCAACCGTTGCGCCCGCCGTGACGGGCGGGTCAGGTAGGCGTGCAATTTTTTCGACGCCATTTTCTCGCCACAATTTTGTCCCTCGAAGGCCATCGCTCGCGACTACGGTGCTTGACTTCGCATGGCGCTCATGTTCGCGCTCGACTTGGAGTATTCGATGAACCGTCGCACTCTTCTCAATGGCGCCTTGCTCGCCGTTTCCACGCTCGCGCTTCGGCCTGCATGGACGCTTGCCGCCGTCGCCGACGACATGACTGCGCGGATGCAAGCGCTGGAAGAACGCCATGGAGGGCGCTTGGGCGTATCCATCGTGGACACCGAAAGCGGACATCGTGTGGCGTATCGCGGCAGCGAGCGTTTCCTCATGTGCAGCACCTTCAAGCTGCTGGCAGTGGCGGCGGTGCTCGCCCGCGTGGATCGCGGTGCCGAGCGTCTGGAACGACGCATCGTCTTCGGCAAGGAGGCCATATTGAGCTACGCGCCCGTCACGCGTCTGCATGTCGGCGCACCCGGCATGACGGTCGCCGAGCTGTGCGAAGCCGCGATCATCGTAAGCGACAACACCGCAGCCAACCTGCTACTCGAAAGTCTCGGCGGCCCCGCGTCGGTGACCGCGTTCGTGCGTGGCCTGGGCGACTCGATCACAAGACTCGATCGCATCGAACCGGATCTCAACGTGGGCAGTCCCGGCGACGTGCGTGACACGACGACGCCGGATGCGATGCTTGCCACTCTGCAAAAAGTGTTGCTCGGCCGTGTGCTCAACGATGCGTCGCGCGAGCGATTGCTGACCTGGCTGCGCGCCACCACCACGGGTATCGACAGGCTGCGCGCCGGAATGCCCGCCGGCTGGACTGGCGGCGACAAGACCGGCAGCGGCAGTCATGCGGAAACCAATGACGTCGCCATCTTCTTTCCGCCGCAGCGCAAGCCGCTGCTGGTGACGGCGTACTACGCAGGGTCGTCTGCCGACGCAGCCACGCGCGCCTCCGTGCTCGCCGAAGTGGGGCGCATCACTGCATCGATCGACGGCGTCGGGAGACATGCCCGCCATTGATCGTCATTCGGCGATGGCCTCGCCGGATCCGCCGAGCTCGGAAGGGAAGTCCTTGAGCTTGGGCAGCCCATCCTTCATTCGCAGCACGGTCTCGGCATAGTTCACGTGGAC
Source organism: Dokdonella sp. (assembly GCA_039921645.1). GTDB lineage: Bacteria > Pseudomonadota > Gammaproteobacteria > Xanthomonadales > Rhodanobacteraceae > Dokdonella_A. The sequence goes on along the minus strand of JBDSBK010000149.1, from coordinate 261 downwards.
ACCCGGTGCGAAGGCCATCCCGGGGATCGTCGCGGCATACACATCCGTCAGTCCGAACGTCGGGTGGTGGGTCATCATATGGCCGCCGCACTGCTTGCAGAACTGACGGTCGCTTTTTTCGGTCCTCGCGAAATGGCCGATGAACTCGGCTCCTCGCGTGACCTTGACGTTTTCCGGCTTCCACAATGTGAACGCATTCACCGGACCCGCCGACCACGAGCGGCACGAGGCGCAATGGCAATATCCCATTGCCTCGGGCGC
>JBDSBK010000148.1:0-3955 GCA_039921645.1 Dokdonella sp. | reverse complement strand
CCGTCGATCGGGCGCCCGATTCGCAAGTCGAGCTGCGCAACGAATCGCGCTGGTCGATCCGCCAGCTCTACTTCGCACCGATCGACAGCGAACGCTGGGGACCCAATCAGGTCAGCCACAATTCGATTCACGCAGGCGACAGTTTCACGTTGACCGATATTCGCTGCGACAAGTACGACGTGAAGCTGGTCGATGAGGACGGTGACGAGTGCATCGTGCGCAGCATCGCTCTATGCGGAGCCGACAAGATCTGGCATCTCAGTGACAAGGATCTGTTGAAATGCCAGGCACGCACGCACCAGTGACGGATGCGTTCAACCTTCGCGCTCACCGCGACCTCGAATGAAAAAGCCCGCCGTGCAGGCGGGCTTTTTTCATTGGTCCTGAATCTCGACCCTGGCGAATCGGCGTCGAGAAAAATCGGCCGGCACTCGGGATGGGCCGAAACCTCGATCGATCGAAACCCGATTCAATCGAACCCGTATTTGAAGATCACATCGTCGGGCACGTTGCCGCGACGCACATCGAGCAGGAAGCCGCCTGTGGTTGCGCCCGTCACGCTGACGCGCAGCGCGTTTCCAGGCGCCGTCCAGCTCTCGCCGACAATGAACATGGAGCCGGCATTGTTGGCGACATTTGCGGCGGGCACCGTCGCGTCGACGCTCCACGACGGTTCCGGTCGGGTCGTGTTCACTTCGTGGATGATGACTGCATCACCGGCGAGCTTGGCCTCGTAGTAACCGCTCTTCTTGCGCGCTTCGATCACGTAGTAATGCGTCGCAAGCTCTGGTGACGGCAAGGTCACCACAATCATCTGCGTGTGCGTCGAACCGATCAGGCTCGCGCGATCCAGCGTGATGCCGCTGACGATGCCGTCGGCACTGATCGTGAGCTTGCGTGCCGCGTCGACCCAGCCCATCTTGTCGCGCGACCAGATATTGATGTGCTTGGGCTGAGCGCCGTACGTGGGGTCGCTCGCAGCATTGTCCCAGGCATCGCTCATCACATCCCACGGATTGTCGTAGGGGTCGCTGTCGAGATCCGAATTGTTCGCGTGCGGCAAACCGAATCCATGGCCCATTTCATGCGCCAGCGGTGCCTCGTTCGCATACCCCCACGGTGGCTCCCACGTCACGTACCAGTTTTTCTGCGGTCCATCGAGCGAGGCGTAACGATTGCCGCCCCACGCGTAACCATCGAGGTCGCCGTTGTACATCGTGTTCACGCCGACGAACGGCGCGAAATTGACCGTTGCGTTCGCGACGCCGGTGCAATCGTTGAAGAGTTTGGTGAGGTCGGCGGATTGATGATTGTTGGCATCGGTCGTGATGTAGACGGAGCGCGGGCTGGGCAGAGTGAACCAGCCATAGGCAAGGCTGCCTGACACATTCGCCTTGTTGTAGGAGACCTCTCGCCAGTAGTTGTCGAGTCGACCGGTCTGGTTCGACAACATCGTGCCGAAGTACGCGAGGTTCTTCGGCTCGGCTGCGATGTCGCTGAACTTGCACAGGATCGTTACCCACGACTGGGTACCGCTGACGGCCGGCGATGGCGCGCCGTCCCCCTCGCCCGCATCCACCATTGCCTCGGGGGCCCATCGACCGCCTGGCCACGGCCCCGGTTTCAGGGTCATCGCGACGGAATGACCCGCGAGGCTGAACAAGTTGCCCGCTGCCCACAGCGACTGCTGCGTATCCAGTGGCTGGCGCTGCCCGGCTGCATCGATGAGGTTCACGTTGAATTGAGGGGAAAGCGTGCTGTCGCCGGGTGCCGCATCGCCCCACAGCAACTCCAGGTTGCCTTGCATTGGAGGCTGCGAAAAGGCGTTCGAATGGAAACAGGAAAGCACGGCGAGCAAAAGGCCGACGGCAAGACGCGAGGACATGGGCAATACCTGCAGACGCGAAACAGGGTGAAAACGCGCAGCAGGGTAACGGGTAGCGGCCCGCGCTGCGTTGCGCAACGGCACATTCTGCGAAATTGGCGGCCGGTTCAATGCGCGGCGAAAAAGATCTGTTTCGGCTTGCCGCGACGATCGTCGGAATGGTCGTGCGCAGACGCGTTTAAGCGGGTGCCGCTAAGGGCCCGGACAGATTGAGGGCCTCTTCCGCGAGGCGCTCAAAAGCGCGCGCCTTGATTTGTCATCCCTTGTGGACCTGTGTAGCTGTGATTCCTTACAGCTTTTGCCCGTGCATGCCACGGGTCTAGCCTTGCAACGCTGCGGGACATGGCCATCGTGCCGGATCAGGGATGTTTCGCACACTCTCGGTGGTCGTGACCCGCCGCATCTCGGAGCCATGTCTCCGGTTCTTCCCTCACTCAAAGCAACGGAGAAATCGCCATGATAGGGACTGCTCGTCTCGCGTTCGGGTTGGTCGTCGCGACTGCATTGTCCGCGGCAACAGGAGTCGATAGCGCGCATGCCGAAGGCACACCTTCGGCCGCCTGCACGCCACCGACATCTGTTGCAGCGACCCCAGAGCAGACCGCTTGGCAGCTGTTCGTTGCGGCAACCTGCCCGGTCAATGCGGGCGCGTATCCCTACGTGACATGGCAGACGTGGATCGAACAGAACCAGCTCTATGGCGGCAGCTCCGCACAGGCCCTTACCGCGGGCGAACGCCCGCGCTTCCATATGAGCCCATTGGCCGCGATGCTGCGAGCGCAAGCCGAAGCGCACGCGAAAGGCAAGGGCGGCGCCCATGCGAGCGCAAGAGCGGCCGCGCCCGATATCGCGAATCAGAACTGCAATTCCAGCACCTGGAGCAAGCGCACGATCTGCGAGGAAGCGCGCCTGAACGCCGACGCGCAGCAGTACATCACCTCGCAAGGCCTCGCGACGCGCCCCGGCCAGGTAGCCTTCATCACCGCCGGCAAAACGTTTGCATTCCCTGCGCCGGCGGTCGAAATCAAGGCCGACTGGATCCAGCTCGGCAGCTGCAGCAATCTCCCGCAGGGCGTACACGTGGAGAAGATCGACAATGTCTGCTACGCCTTGGGCGGCATCCATCTCATCTCCAAGCTCGTCGACAAGTGGATTTGGGCCACGTTCGAGCCGCAGAACACGACGACCAATGCGCAGCGCTGCAAGGTGCTCGGCTGCAACGATCCCTGGGGTTCCAGCCCGGCCGCCAGCAACGGCGCCGCGACCAAGCAGACAGCGGCGCTGGCGGCACTGATGCAACAGGCCAATCTTGCACCGGAATGGTCGAACTACCGACTGGATGGCGTGCAGACCGATTTTCTCGACGCCAGCGGCAAACCGACCCGCCTCGGCAACTCGATCATCGAAGGCGACAACGCAGGCAATCCGCAGGCGATGACGCACTCCTCGTGCATAACCTGCCACAACCTGTCGTCGATCAATCCGCAAGGACAGGAGCAGAACCCGAATTTCATCACCGGCGCACCGCAACCACCGCCCGCGGGCTATGTGCTGCGTGACTTCGTCTGGTCGTTGACGCTGGCGCTGCCGCAACCGTAATCGACCGTTGGGCCAAAGCGCGTCAAGCGATAGTCATCGCCGGAAAAATGCTTCTGCATTTCCGACCGCAGGGTTGCGGGAAGTGTTCGCTGGTGTCGGGGAGAGCCTGCGGAGCCGATGTACGCTCATCGCGCGTCGACACTGGCAATTGCTCCTGCATTGCAACCCACAGGGATGTGGGAAGTGTGCGCGGGTGCCGGGAGCACCCGCGGGCCCAGCGTACCGGCCATCCATGGCCATAAAAAAAGCCCGCCGATTGGCGGGCTTTTTCATGCACTCCCGATTCACCGGGACGATCCGCGTCAGCCGCGGATTACTTGATCTTGCCTTCCTTGTACGGCACATGCTTGCGCACGACCGGGTCGTATTTCTTGACTTCCATCTTGTCCGGCGTGTTCTTCTTGTTCTTGTCGGTCGTGTAGAAGTGACCGGTGCCGGCGGTGGAGATCAAACGGATCTTGTCGCGCTTGG
>JBDSBK010000147.1:0-10450 GCA_039921645.1 Dokdonella sp. | reverse complement strand
CGGCCTGTTGCTCGTTGCCGAGCTGCTCGGCGTGAATCGATCCCAGTGCCGTGTCGGCTCGCTTAACTGCGCCGAGCGCCAGACCGATGCGAGCAAGTTGCAGGTTTGCGCCGGCCTCGGTGCGCCGGTCCGAGCGCCGCGCGGAAATTTGCGCTGCCCGCTCAGCATGGGATATCGCCTCGGCATAGCGGCCCTCCGCGAGCGCCAGCTCGGCAAGATTGACCAAGCTTACAGATACTTGTTCAGAGAGCTGACCGTCTTCAGCGCGCGGCAAGGTCGATTCGAGGCGCTTGCGTGCAGCAGCGAAATGGCCGCGTGCGAGGTCCAGCAGCCCCATGTTCTGCTCGACAGTCAGCATGCGGACATGATCGTCGAGTTGCTCGTATGCGGAAAGCGCCTGCTGCCAGTACACCTGCGCGTCGTCGAATCTGCCCAGCTGATAGGAGCCGAACCCGACATTGTCCAGACTTTCAGCCACCAGCGCCTGCTCGCCCAGTTGCTGGCGCATGGCGAGCGCCTCCCGATAAGCCTTGATGGCGGCATCGAAGTCGCCACGCTCTTCGGCGATGACGCCGCGATCATTGTAAAGGTCGGCAAGGTTGGTGCGGTCGCCGATGGTTTCCAGAATTGTCCGTGCGCGATCCAGTGTTTTTTCAGCGACATCACGTTGGCCGCTGACGGATTGCACGATGGCCAGGTTGCGCAGGGTTTTGCTCAGACCCACTTGATCGCCGAGCTTCTCTCGTGTCGCTGCCGCGCGCACGTACTGCTCGATGGCGGCGTCCGGCTGTCCCAGGCGGTCGTAGCCGATGCCGAGTGCATTGCGGGTTTCCGCTTCTGCGGCTGCGTCGCCGCCACGCGTGTACAGCACGAGCGCGCGCAGCAGATAGTCGTCCACCGCAACGCGCGGCTGCCCCTGCTGGATCGCGGTGCGCCCGAGCAGAAACCAGACGCGCGCGTCCTGGTCGTCGATGCGGGCGATTCGTTTCAACAGATCAATCGATTGTTCGTTGCTGCCGTTGGCGGCGAGCGTTTCCACATCGAGCAGTGCAAGCGACGTGTCATGCGGAAACGCCTGTGTCGCGCTGAGGAGCGTCTGCGCGGCCTTGTCGCCCTCGTCGTCGCCGGCGAGCGCGCGCGCGTAGAGTTCGCGCTCGGCGGGGTTTGTGGAATTGGCAAACTGCTTGATGATCGCTTCACGCGTGTTTTGCGCAGGCAGCTGTTGGTGATCCGCTTCTTCCGCATCAAGGCGAACCGTCTCGATCAGTGAGCTGCTGCCCGGCGGCGTTGAAGCCTTTGCGAGTTCGATCGCCGCTTGCCCCGGCCGACGGGCATCGAGCGCAAGCATCGCGCTGCCGAGCGGAAGCACGGCGTCGATCGGCAGGTTTGGCGGTTGGCCAACATGCCAGTGTTGCGAGGCGAACAAGGGTATCGCTGCTGTCACATAAGCGTCGAAAACGTCACCGGCATTGCCTGCGCTCAGCGCGATAAGCGGCCTGGAGTCAGTTCCGTCTGGTTCCCCGAAGTCGAGCTCGATCCGTCCATCCTTGCCGCGCCGCAGTGAGCCGCTCCATAGTCGTGTGGCATTGGCGGCTTGGGCGATTTCGGGCAGTTGGCGGGTTAGAACATCGCCCGAAGCGTCCGGAGCCACGCGTTGTAACGCATCAAGGACGCGCCGGCGCGGCACGATGGCGAGCGCGGGATCGCTGCGCAGCCACGCATGCAAATGTGCGTCGAGGCTGCGTGCGAGGGCCTGGAGTTCCGCATCGCCTGCCGGAGCGACCAGCGGCACCAGCGCAACGCGCGGGGTTGCTGCAACCGCTGGCCTGACAAGCTGCGATATGGATGCGCGATGGCGCCAGATCAAACCACCCGCGATGCCCAGCGCCAGGACGATAGCGGCTGCGGAAATGGCCGCACGCCAGTTCAGCGGTGGCCGCGGCACCCGGCGCGTTTCCAGCGCTTGCAATGCTGCTTTGGCGGATTCGAGGCGATGCGCTGGATTCACCTTGAGCAAGCGATCGTTGAACGCATGCAGCCAATGCGGCAGGTCGGGGCGCGCGCGCGCCAGCGAAGGGGGCGGCCGCAGAATTCGCTGCATCACGATTTCAGCCGGCGTGCCACCGGCGAATGGCAGATCGCCGACAAGCATTTCGTAGAGGATCAAACCGACCGTGTACAGGTCGCTGCGTCCGTCGATGAGCTGGCCGCGTGCCTGTTCGGGTGAAAGATATTCGGGCGTTCCGACGATCATGCCGGTCTGGGTAAGGCCGGTTGCACCGAGACTTCGCGCAATGCCGAAATCGCTGATGTACGCGTGGCCTTCGGGGTTGATCAGTACATTGGCGGGTTTCAGGTCCCGATGGACGACACCACGCTGATGCGCTGCAGCAAGACCATCGAGCAACCCGCGCGTGATCGCAACAGCTTGGTCCATGGGCAGCGATCGTTCGCGATCGAGCGATTGGTCGAGCGATTCGCCAGCGATGAAGTCCATGCTGATGAACCATCGACCGTTGTCTTCGGCGATATCGTGTATGCGTACGACGTGCGGGCTCGAGACCTGCCGCGCCAGCAGCAACTCGCGGCGAAAGCTTTCAAACGCCTCGGGTTTGCGCGCGAGCTCCGGGCGCAGCAGCTTGAGCGCGATATCGATACCGAGAGACAGATCATGTGCACGGTAGACGACGCCCATGCCGCCGATGCCAATCAGGGACTCGATGCGAAAACGCCCGGCAAGCACATCGCCAGCACGAAGCTCGCTGCCGATGACGATCCCGGTCAGGGTAGAGGCAGAATCGACGGAAAGGGGGGCTTCAAGGGTCACCGGTGCACGATAGCGCGGAAGCAGGTTCGCCGAACAGGTCGTGCACGGTCGGCGTTGCGGCGGTGCATTTTCAGAGCGTAGTGCGGTGCAGCTCGCTCCAGATAGGCGCTTGCACACCAAGACGCTCCGCACTGCGCAAGACGTCCGCGAGACGATCCTCCAGACGGGCTGCTTCGATCGCCGCCGCGGCCTGCCGCGTGACGTTCTCGACCAGCTCTATATCAAGTTCTGTAATCGGCGGCCCGGGCAGCCGGCTATCGGCGTACAACACGCCGATCGAACGACCGCTGAGTGTCAGCGGAATGCAGATCAGGGAGCGAATGCCGCCGAGGCGCACGCTGGGACGCGCACCCAGCCACGGCGAGTCATTCGTATCACAACAAACCACGTGCTCCCGGGTTTCCAGCGCGCGATCGACGGCTGCGGCGCTGCCGGCAAAGTGTTTGTCGGAAAGGTCATCGACATGCAGGCCGCGCGTGGCGTGCACGCGCAATGGTTCTCCTTCCGGCGCGTACAGCACGAAACCCCGTTCCAGGCCGGATAGCTGCAACACCATGTCCAGTGTCTGTGGAATCAACGTACCGATGCCGAGATTCGGTAGCAGGCGAGACGAGAGCGCGCGCGAAGTCGAGCGGCGAGCTTCGCTGGTGGCCAGCTGGACAGCCGTCGCCGCCGCGTCCATGGGTTCGAACGAGCAGTACACATCGCCGATCATGAACCAGGTCGACTTGCTCAAATCCGCACGCTGGCTCATGCGGCCGTCGATGCTGAGTCCGTTCTTGCTGCCGGTATCGTGAATTCGCCACGATTGACCTCGACCGCTCAGCTCCGCGTGCAGGCGCGAAATCGAACGATGCTCGAGGCGGATTTCACAGTCGCTGGATCGGCCGATGCGGTAGTTCGCGTCGTCTTCCAGAACGCGAACAACGGCAGCGCTATCGGAAGGGTAGGCGCAGAAGCGGGCAGGCATAGAGGCGCAGCTCAAGGAGGCGTAGTGCTACCTTGCAGGCGCACCAGGGAGAAACGCAAGGTTTGCGCAAGACTGAGCATTTCGCCGGCATCGTTGATGACGTCGTGCTCCGCGCGCCAGACGTTCGCGATGTCCACTCCTGCGTGCAAATTGATTTCGGCAATCAAGCTGTCGAGGGTTTCGATGGCCGCGCCGACATCCAGGAGGATCAGCGTATTGACCTGGCTCAGCAGGCCGAGCAGGTCGCCACGCAACAGGTCGCTGAGCGAGGCCACCAGAATGCGCGTATCGAGCGCGACTATCTTGCCCAATGCCACGGTCAAGGGCATGCGCGTATCTGAGACGATGATGAACTGCGAGAAGGCGCCGCCGCGACCGCGCGTGCGCACGCTGCCGCTGAGCACGTCACTCGTTACATCACCGAATGCGCCGCCAACCGGCGCCTTGAACAATCGATAGGGACTGTTTTGGGTATAGCTCAGCGCATGCGTATGAATTTCAAATTCATACGTGTTCAGGAAAGAGAGGTCGCCAGTACCGTTTTCCGAATTGTCGAAACCTGCAGTGAATAGCCAGCCGCCATCGGGCGGCTCCACCGTGATCAACATGGGAAACGCAGGATCCATGAACATGCAATTGGGTGGATCCACGAGAAGCGTGCATCCCGGCAGGCGGCTTTTCAGGGAAGTGGCGTTCGGATCGACAAGCTCTGCGGTCAGATTCAGCCTATTCGCGTCGAGGTTGATTGCCGTATCGAATGTAATGGTCACCTCGGCCGAGTAGGTTGTGCCTACACCATTGTCGAGGGAAATGTCCGCGTGCGCGATGTTGCCGTCGATGGTGACCACCACCGCTGCCTGCGCCCATGCACAGGCCGTCGCGCATGCGAGCGCGACTGCAGCGAGATGTCTGGACTTCAACATATGCTTCGGCCCCTATTCCGCAGCAGCGTCACCACAACAGTGAATTGCATCACCCGAGGGTAGCGTACGCAGAACTTCCACGTCTGAGCAGTGATAATCCTGTCAATTTGCGAGTTTGAGGGAATTTCCCCCAACGCAGTGAGGGGAGAAGCGAAATTCGTGCCGACGGGGCGCGGAGCAACCAGGTCCCCTGCTAACACTTCGCTCGATCAGGCGATACCCCTCGGCAAGGCAAGTGACCGCAGCTGCTGATGGGCTTCGTTCAGAGGAAGGGTGGGGGCGGTGCTTGCCCTCGCGACGGCGTCAGAATGCGGCCTGACGGGTAAAAAAAGGACGCCGTACTCGGCGTCCTCGATTTCGAAAAATTGCGTCAGCTCCGCACGTTTGTTGAACGTTCCTTGTCCGCCATGCGCCAGTTACGGATGATTCGGGCTATTCGAAGCCGTAGCAGAAGATCGAGTCCTGCAGCACTTGCTGCATGTTGCTGCCCGAATCCAGGAATCGCATCATCTGCTGGTTCGACCAGTTCCTCAGATGGAACACTGCTTTAGAAGTGGTCCCGTCGACGCTCGCGGTAACCGCATAGCAGCCAGCAATCGAGTTTGCGGCCGCGGACAACGTGATCTCGCCATTGGCGTCCGTCACCGCTTCCACACTGGTGCCTGACATGTTCCCGGAGGTGAGTATCGCGCTTGCACCCGACGCAGGGGCCGACACCGTTACGATCACGCCTTCCATTGGATTGTTGCCCTGATCGGTCACTTTTGCCACCAAGGGAGCGCCGAAAGGCGTGTCGACCTCCGCGCCCTGCGAGCTCAGTCCCGAGACCGCAAGCTGTGTATTCGAATCGGTAATCGCTCCGACATTCAGCGATACGCCTCCGAAACTGACCGACCCGAGAAGATTTGCCGTCAGCAAGCCCTGCGGAAGGTCGAACAGCTGCACATCGACGTTTCCGCTGACGCTGGCGCCGGTGTCGTAGATGAGTTTCAGGCGATAGTTGGTTGAGCTCAACAGCGACAAATCGACGAGAGCGGCGGGCGCTGTGGCGCTCGAGCTCAATACCGTCGCTCCGGAACGGAGGCTGATGCCCACGTTCGCTGATCCGAGCGCAACTGCACTCAATGGACCACCCGTATCGACGTTCGCTGAAACCGTGTAGCGCTTGTTCGGGAGATAGGGTGCGCCTGTCGTCTGGCTGAAGTAGCCGCCGTTGGTGGCAATTCCGCCGACGTTTACGCCCAGTAGTCCGTCGATTGTCGCCGTGTGTGCGGCTGCGTCAATCGTTAGGGTGGGCGGAACCAGCAAGCCGATGGCGCCATGGAAGCTGCCCGTCCATGGTCCCCCGGACGAACCGATCCCCAAGTCGACCGCCACTCCGCCGATAACCCCGCCGCCGATCGTTCCAGCATTGGTCGATATTGAAAAATCTCCATTCGGTATGACAATCGGTCCAGCCTGCGCAGCGCCGGTCGCCGCAAAGCAGGCCACGCATACCGCGGCAGTCACCGCCTTCTTCAAATAGCCTGCGTTGATACTGGCGTCTGCACGGATGTTTACATTGAATGCATTCATGGTCTTCTCCTTTCCCACTTGAATAACTCATCGCCCCGATATTGATTCGATCAATATTCTCGGCCACGTTATTCATGAATCATTTCAAGCCGCCATCGGCAGAATCTCTTGCTCGGCGCCTTTCGCGTCTTGGCCAGAAACACCGTCGATCCCCTTGTGCGCTTCACGGCTCTTGCCAGAAGCTTCGGTGTGGGTGGCAGCCCGCTTCGTGCTCGTCTTGGCCGATCCGCCTCACGAATCCATATTGCCCGTGCTCAAAAGTTGTGCGCATGCTGTAAACACTTACAGGTATTACGGCTTTGGAACACGGGCTTCCGACGGAGGCCCTCAGGGCCCCTCGTGGAAATCCCTCAAAATATAAAATGGATGATTGTCAAATTGTTTCTGTGCAGGTCTCGACAAAATTCAAATGTCCAGAACAATTTTATGTTTGTGACAGAAGAAGATTGAATCCGGGAAAGACGAAAGAACGGCTTCCCCAGATTTAAGTGGGTCGACTATCGTATTAGCTATCCCTAAGACGAATGCCTCAGTGACTAGATTCCCACGTTGAATCAAAAGAAAATCGCATCAAGCAGCCTGATCCATTGGTATGCTCAAGATGGTTCCGCAAACGGCCTGCTGGGTGGTCTCATCGAGAGGCAGTCGAAATGCGACGCTCATGACTTTGCCAATCCGCTGTGGTCGGCCTAGACGCTCGACCGTGAATCCAAGCTGGCGCAGCATGCGTTCGACCGCTGCACTCGTCACCCCGACGATGGCTTCGAGACCTTGCTCGACTCCGAAGCGCAACATGGCGCGCAACATCTCTGCGGGCAGATCGCTGAAGCCGTACGTGCCAGCCGCGTGCTCCGCTGCGACAGCGAAACGGCTGATCTCCCACACGCGCGGGTCGGCGGGAGCGGCGGCACCGTTCAGCAACATGGGAAAGACGTCGCGCAGCATGTACGGACCTGTCGTCGGCAACAGACGCCAGCAGCCGATTGCATCGAAGCCTGCCTCGCTTCTCGCGACCAGGTAGTGCGGTCCGATCAGGTCGTACCAGTCGTGCTCGCGGCCGCGCTCGCTGCGCACCTGCCATCCGAGGCGATCATGGAATACGTCGTGACGCAGGCGGAACATGCTCTCGAGCAGAGCTTCGTTGAGTTGGCCTTGGCCAGCGCGATCAATTGTGAGTCGGTTCATGTCGGTCTCCTCCGCGGAATTGCGGCGGACCAACAAATGCATGCACTGCAACAAATTACAGCTGCAATTACTTACAGGGAGCAGAAAATAAAATGAAAGCTATGGCGTAATCAAACCGGCAACGATTGCACGCGCAATCGCAGCTTGCCGTCCACTCACACCGAGCTTCTGCGTCGCATTCTGCAAATGGAATACGACAGTGCGTTCCGCGACGCTTAGAAGGCGGCCGATTTCCCAACTGGTCTTTCCGGCAGCTACCCAGTGCAGGCATTCGATTTCGCGCGCTGTCAGATGCGCGGTCGCAGGCGGCGCAATGCCGGGCGCGTAGCGTCGACCGGCATCGTGAATGCAGTGGGCAAGCAGATGCAAATGCGGAACGAGATGCTGCAGATCCTGCAGCGACATCGGTGTTTTCGCTGCGAACGACATCAAGCCCCAACGGCAGCCAAGGCCGTGTACCGGAATGGATATGCCCGAGTCCAGCCCGAACTCGCGCGCTTCGTTGAACATGCGCCATACAGCTCGACTTCGCTTGTCCGTACTCGGTGGCGGCGTATTCGTCGAGGGCCACAACAGTGGAGTCGAATGCGCCTGACAATGGGCGATGACCGGATCGAGACGCAGATATTCGTTTACGAAATAGTGGTCGACCCAGTCAGATGGGTATCCACCCAGCATGTACTGCTGCTTGCGATCGTCAATTACCGGCAGGTCGAGTCCGTACATCCAATGTTCGAAGCCATACTTGCCTGCCAATCCGGATATGGTCGCTGCCAGCTGCTCCTGCGTTTCACAAAGCTGAAGGAGCTCGATATTTGCAATAGCGTTGGACATGACTAAACGCTTCTTGCCGAACTTACTGCGTGCGCGCAGCAGGGCTGAACCTCAGGAAATTCCCCACCGATGAGCGGAGACGATTTCCGCCCCGCAATTGACGCGTAGACTACCCTTTCCATGCCTTCCCCTGAACATCAACGATGCGAGTTCTCGCAGGGATGGAGCCAATGAGCAAGCTCGAGGATTGTTAGCGCCGCTTCAGCGAGGTACCTCGAGCGGCTGCCAATTCCTGTACGAGCGAGACCAGCAAATCGCGCGTTCGCGGTCGCATCGCTCGCAAACACGCAAGGACGGTCTCTTCAACCGGGTTTTGCGCGAATACATCAAGAACGACTGCCGGCGATTCGGCAAGGTTCGACGCCTTCTTTGAAGGCCGCGAGCCGCTGCCGGTAACGAGCCAGTCCAATGTGACGTTCATGGCTGCTGCAATGCGCACCAGGTGAGTGAGGCCAGGCTGCGTTCCGCGCGGATTTTCCCACTGCGCCACCGCGCTCGGGGTAACGCTTGCGTGCTCGGCCAACTCGGCCTGAGAGAGGCCCGTGCGCTGGCGCGCGAGGCGGATTCGGTCAGCCAGAACCGAGGGTCCTTGATTAGGCTGGCTTGGTTTTTTCATTTAGCTTTACTTATTAGTTAGCGGCTCTTTAGAGAATCCGGCTGGCCGTTTGCATAGGAGTAATCACGGAGCGCGTTGCCTGTGCCTTTTTAAGCTTGCGGAAAATTCGCAATCTGCGGGCGTCATGCTGTTTTGGCGACGGTAGCTTGTATTCACAAATTGGTTCTAAATCAGCAGGATGTGGCGGAGAGAGTGGGATTCGAACCCACGGTAGGCTTGCACCTACGGCAGTTTTCAAGACGGAAAATCGCCAACAATCAGCAACATATGTCAACACTACCCAACAGGAGAATCCGCGACTTACAGCGGTGTAAAGATTGGCGACAGTTGATCAATCTTGGCAGCGTTGTCCCAAGAATGTCCCACAACGTCTCGCCGGAAAACTGGCGCGAGTCGAACACGTCGCCCGCCAAGAGTTGCGAGGGGCGGTAAGGCCGGGGCCAACGCTATCAGCCGGGGCGGCGCTCGACGCCCCGGCTTTCGTCAATCGAGGCGTCGAGCGACTTCAATCTGACCCGCCGTCTTTCGGCGAACCGGTGGTTCCTAAATTACCGCTATTGTCCTTGATTTTGATGTCCGGCACATGCGGCTCTTTGGGCTCCGCAGGATGCGGTTCGGGAGTTGGATGGTCGACGGGGCCGCCGTTTTCGTCAGGCATATGATGCTCCTTGCGTGATGTGCCAATCGGCACGTGGGTGAAACCAGTTCCTCAAAAGCCGCTCGGCGCTAATTTACTTTCCATCCTTAAATAGTCCGAACAAGTAGGTTCCGCAAGTAGCTTGACGATGGAGCTATGCAACACGCCGCTGTTGTGGATAAATGGTCGGCGCCATCCCAAAGGTAGCAAAACAATGAGCGCAGACATTGCACCGCAAAAAAAGCATCCGCGTGACCCCGCTGAACCGCCTGAACCGGGTTACCTGCGTGACCCGCGTCACCCGGGCCTTAAGCCTAATGATCCGCCTGAGCCAGGAAAACCAGATGGCCCGGGACGCGTAAGCGACGATCAGCCTGGTGGTGATTTGGATTAGCAGTCAGCCTCGCATCACCTACGGCCACGCACTGAATCGCCTATCGTTCAGCCACTCGGCGGAAACGAGACGTGAGCCCGCGCGTATTGAGCCGCGCCAGATCCGGAAACTGCACGGACACCTGCTCTCGAAACCGCCTCATCGCATCCGCGAACAATCGAAACGCGCGATCGCCGCCGGTTGCGTGCGCCTTGTTCCCGCAGTGGGTGCATTTACGCGTCCAGCCCTCGCGGGTGCGGTTGATCTCCATTGCGGTCCAGAATCCGCAGCCTGCGCAGTTGTGCGGGACGAGCTCGCAAGCGTTCATCGTCATTCTTTCATCGCTTGGCGGCGCGCCTTGAATCGATCCCGGTCGCCTTGCTGATGCGTTTGGCGATCGCCATGCGGCCCAACTAGCCTCTAGCCACCACGTCGCGAACCCATTTCGCAAGTTCCGCAGGCAGCCTCGCGATCGTCGACATGTGGGCATTGTGTAGGGGAATCGCCCCG
>JBDSBK010000146.1:0-2871 GCA_039921645.1 Dokdonella sp. | reverse complement strand
TGCTCGCGACCTGCGTCAATGCAAAGTCCAGCGCCGCGCACACCGCGGCCACCTGTGCCGCGTTGCACTCTTCGGCGGTAGCGCGCGGACTATCCGGATAGACCTCGGTCGTCGTCGTGTAGCGTGCGCGGGTGACGCGCGCGCACAGCCCCAGCCGCTCGAGCGGATACCGGATGACTCCTGGTGCAACCACGGCCGAACCGATGATTTCACCGTTCTTGTCCGCAGGCGCGATATGCGTGACCTTCGACACCGCCGCAATCACCGCTTGCTGGAACGCGGGTTGCGGATTTTCGCTGTCGTCGACCGCGTAGAAACCATCGGGGATTTCCCCGGGCTCTGACACCTTGCCATCGCGTGCCGCCAGGGCGGGACGAAACTCGGACTCGTCGCTGTCGGTGGTCTCGTGCAGGTCGACATGCACGAGCACGCGGTCGCGAATGGAAGCGACCAACTGCATCAGCGCCGCCGACTCCGGTGCCGGACTGTCGTCACGGAACGAGCGGTTCGGATCGACCGCCTGCGGATTCCAGCGATGAATGCGCTCGTACGCCCACGGACTCACGCACGGCACGATGAGCAGATTGATGCGACCTGCATAGGTCGACGCCTGGGTCTCGACAAACTGCAATGCGCCGTGCACGCCACTGGTTTCATAACCGTGCACGCCGCCGGTGATGAGCGCACACGGAAGACGGTCGTCCCAGTTGCGACTGCGGATCGCGAACAGCGGATAGCTGTCCGGCAAATACTCGAGCAGACCGTATTGCTCCACGTCGAAATGCGCGCGCAATGGCTCGATCCTTCGCAACACGTCCGTTTCGTAGCTGCGCTGGCGCGACTGGCGTGAGCGCCACTCGGCGATATGCGCGTCGTTCCACGGAGTTCCTGGTGTGCCAATCGGATACGGAGCTGGGCTGGTCATCGTGTCTCGCAGGGTCGTCGCAGCGGAAAGCATGCAACTTTAGCATTGCAGGATGCCATGTCGGCACTCGCGCTCAACCGCGATCGCCGACTTCGCAGCTTCCGCAACCAGGGCCTCGCAAACCCACGATGCCAGTGGGCACGTGCGCTGCATCGCGCGCCTTCCCGAACACGGCCAACCCGTATCCGACGATCGATCCGTGACTCACACACGTGGGCGTGCACGGGCTTCGACGTATCATTGCGCTTCTGGGACAACGATTGCTGGAGCCGGGATGAACCTTGACACACGTCGCCTCGGGCGACTCGGCATCGGGTTGTTGACTGCCCATGCGTCGGCGCTCTTGCTGTTCGGATTCGACACGCCGCTCTTCGGAGCCACCGCAAATGCGCGATCGACGGCGCTGCCGGAAGACGCGCCACACAGCGCTGCCGCAGAAGCGGGAAGTGTCCATCGCTTCGACCATGTGGTGATTGCGATCATGGAGAACACCGGCTACAGCTCGATCATCGGCAACACGAATGGTGCGCCGTACATCAATTCGCTGGTCGGCAGCGGCGCGAGCTTCAGCAACGCCCACGGCGTCACGCATCCCAGCCAGCCCAACTACCTGGCTTTTTTCTCGGGACAGCAGCAAGGCATCACCGACGATTCGTGTCCGCACGACTTTACCGGGATCGCCAATCTCGGCAGCCAGTTGCTTGCCGCGGGCTTGAGCTTTGCGGGCTACTCCGAAACGATGCCTGCACAGGCGTATGTCGGATGCAGCTTCAGCAACTATGCGCGCAAGCACAATCCATGGGTGAACTTCGACAACGTGCCCGGCACGAGCAATCGGACCTTCGCCTCATTTCCGACCGCTTTCGACGATCTGCCAACGGTCGCGATCGTCGTGCCCAACCTGTGCGACGACATGCACGACTGTTCGATTTCCACCGGTGACACCTGGCTGCAGACTCATCTGGACGGCTATGTGCAGTGGGCGAAGAGCCACAACAGCCTCTTTATCCTGACCTGGGACGAGGACAATTTCACCGTACCGAACCAGATCCCGATGGTCTTCGCCGGAGCCAGCCTCATCCATGGCAGTTACAGCGAGTGGGTCAACCACTACGGAGTACTGCGTACGCTCGAGGACATGTACGGCATGCCTGCGCTCGCCAATGCGGCAACCGCGGTGCCGATAACCGATGTGTGGGCGAACGATCGCATCTTCGCCGACCCATTCGAGTAAGCCAGTCGGTCTGCGGCAGCGTCATCCGCCGCCGCAGACCTTGGGACGATTCCGATTCGCCTCAGGGTGCTTCGAACCCATCGGTGAAGAGCAGATCGAGCGACTGGCTCAGATCGCCCATCGCCGGAAAGCCGTTCTGTTGCAGCGCTTCGTCGCGCTGCGCGAGGCCCGGCAACGTCGGCAAGCCGAACACATGCGTGATCAGGCGCAGTGCAGACGCGGTGTCGTATTGCGTGTGATCGACGAAATCGCGCTTCGCGAACGGCGACACCACGATCGCCGGAACTCGCGTACCCGGACCCCAGCGATCGCCCTTCGGCGGCGCCACGTGATCCCACCAGCCACCGTTCTCGTCGTAGGTGATGACAACGACCATGTCCTTCCACTGCGGGCTTTTTTCGAGGTGCGCGATCACGCTGGCGATATGCGCGTCGCCGGCGTCGACCGTCGCATAGCCGGGATGCTGATTCTGGCTACCCTGCGGCTTGTAGAACGAAACCTGCGGCAAGGTACCGGCATCGATGGCGGCGATGAACTTCGCACCGTCGATGCCGCCATCGAGCACATGCTCGGCACGCGCAGCCGTGCCCGGCGCAAGGTCCGCGTAATAGTTGAACGGTTGATGGTGGTACTGGAAGACCACGCTTGCCGGCGCCGTGTGATCGAGCGCACCCTGGAACGCACCGCCGTACCATGCCCAGGTCACGCCCTT
>JBDSBK010000145.1:0-4469 GCA_039921645.1 Dokdonella sp. | reverse complement strand
CTCAGCGCGATCCAGAACTTCGGCGCGATCGATGTGCTGTGCACGGACAAGACCGGCACGCTGACCCAGGACAAGGTGATTCTGGAACGTCACGTCGACATCCACGGCGACGAGGACGAGCAGGTGCTCGCGTTTGCGTACCTCAACAGCCACTACCAGACCGGCCTCAAGAACCTCCTCGACGTCGCGGTCATCGACGGCGTCGGCGAGAGGACGCGCCAGCAGTTGCAGGGCGAGTACACGCTCGTAGACGAGGTGCCGTTCGATTTCACGCGCCGGCGCATGTCGGTGATCGTGCGCGACCGCGCGGATCGGCATTTCCTGATCGCGAAGGGTGCCGTCGCGGAAATGGTCGGCATCTGCAATGCCTCGCGCACACCCGAAGGCGACGAAGCGATGTCGCCCGACGCGGTTGCCGAAGTGCGCGATGTCGCACGCGACATGAATGACGACGGCTTCCGCGTGATTGCGCTCGGCATGCGCGAAATCGAAGCGAAGGCCGCGTATTCGCTTGCCGATGAAACCGAACTCACGCTCATGGGCTTCGTCGCATTCCTCGATCCACCGAAGGACAGCGCTGCGGATGCGATTCGTGCGTTGAACGAAAACGGCGTCGCGGTGAAGATACTCACGGGCGACAACGACATCGTCACGCGCAACGTTTGCCGCCAGGTCGGCTTCGAAGTGAGTCGCTGCCTGCTCGGCCAGCAGGTCGAGGCGATGGGCGACGAGGAACTGACGATCGCGACGCGCGACACGCAGGTGTTCGCACGCCTCAATCCGCAGCAGAAGGTGCGCGTGATCGAGGCATTGCATCGCGACGGGCACGTCGTCGGCTTCATGGGCGACGGCATCAACGATGGGCCGGCATTGCGTGCGGCCGACGTCGGCATCTCGGTCGATACCGCGGTCGATATCGCGAAGGAAGCCGCCGACATCATCCTGCTCGAAAAAAGTCTGCTCGTGCTGGAGGAGGGTGTGCTCGAGGGCCGCAAGGTGTTCGGCAACATCCTCAAGTACATCAAGATGACCGCCAGCTCGAACTTCGGCAACATGTTCAGCGTGCTCGGCGCGAGCGCGTTCCTGCCGTTCTTGCCGATGGCCGCGGTGCAGATCCTGCTCAACAACCTGCTCTACGACTTTTCGCAGACCTCGGTTGCGAGCGACGAGGTGGACAAGGAATACCTGGCGAAGCCGCGTCAGTGGGATATCGCGGCGATCACGCGTTTCGTGCTGTTCATTGGTCCGATCAGCTCGATCTTCGACTACGCAACGTTCGCCGTGATGTGGTTCGTGTTCAAGGCGAATTCACCCGAGCACGCAACGTTGTTCCAGACCGGCTGGTTCGTCGAGTCGCTGCTGTCGCAGACCTTGATCGTGCATGTGATCCGAACCGGCAAGCTGCCGTTCTTCGAGAGTCGCGCAAGCCTGCCGTTGACGATCACCGGCATCCTGATCTGCGCGATCGGGGCGTTGTTGCCGTATTCGCCGCTGGCGGCGAAGTTCGGTTTCGTTGCGTTGCCGGGCCTGTACTGGCTGTATCTTGCGGTGATTCTCGCCGGGTATCTGGCGCTGACGCAGTTCGTGAAGGCGCGGCTGATCCGGCGCTTCGGGTTGCTGTAGGCGATCTCCAGCTCTGTCGGTGGTCGTGGGCGGCCGGACCAGCATCGCGGCTGAAGCCGCTCCCACAAAGTCGAGGTTCCCGCCTCTCGGACTGCACATGCTTGTGGGGTGTTGGGCGCGATAGTAGTGGCAGCGGCTTCAGCCGCGAAGCTCTCTGCTCATTACACGCAACGCTCGAGCCCTCCGCCCGACTGCGCGACGCAGATTCATGTAACGATGGCAGCGCGGGTCGCGGTCGCGACCCGCGTGGTCATGTTGAAAGCGGCGATCCGCGCCGCCAGTTCTCAGTTTCATTCCGTGAGACGCCTGCGTGCACACTAGGCGAATGCCCTTGCAATCCTTCCATCCCGCCGTCGCCGCCTGGTTCCGCGGCGCATTCGCTGCACCGACCCCGGCGCAGGTCGAGGCTTGGCCGGCGATCGCGTCCGGTCGCCACACGCTGATCGCCGCACCGACCGGCTCAGGCAAGACGCTTGCGGCGTTCCTGGCTGCCATCGACGATCTGGTGCGGCGCGGCGTCGAGAGTGCGCTGCCGGACGAGACCGCGGTCGTTTATGTGTCCCCGTTGAAGGCCCTGTCGAACGACGTGCGCATAAACCTGGAGGCGCCGCTCGCCGGCATCCGCGACGAATTGCTGCGGATGTGGCTGCCCGATGTCGAAATCCGCAGCGTCGTGCGTACCGGCGACACGCCGCAGGCCGAGCGTGACAGGATGCGCAAACGTCCGCCGCATATCGTGGTGACGACGCCGGAATCGCTCTACATCCTGCTCGGTTCCGAATCGGGTCGACGCATGCTGTCGACCACGCGTACGGTGATCGTCGATGAAATCCATGCGCTGGCGCCGAACAAGCGCGGTGCGCATCTGTCGTTGTCGCTCGCGCGTCTCGATGAACTGTGCGGGCACCGCCTCGTGCGCATCGGTCTGTCGGCAACCCAGAAGCCGATCGATGAAGTGGCGAAATTCCTCGTCGGCGCGTCGACCGATCTGATCGCGCCCGATTGCAAGATCGTCGACGCGGGTCACGTGCGAGCGCGCGACCTTGCAATCGAAGTGCCCGAGACGCCGCTCGAAGCGGTGATGTCGGGCGATACCTGGAGCCAGGTGTATGCGCGGCTGGAGCAACTGATCGCCGAACACCGCACGACGCTGATCTTCGTCAACACGCGGCGCATGGCCGAGCGCGCGGCGCGTCATCTCAGCGATCGCCTCGGCAAGGACAAGGTCACCGCACATCACGGCAGCATGGCGAAAGAGCATCGCTTCGATGCCGAACAGCGCCTCAAGCGCGGCGAGCTCAGTGCATTGGTCGCAACGGCATCGCTCGAACTCGGTATCGACATTGGCGATGTCGACCTGGTTTGCCAGATCGGATCGCCGCGCGCGATCGCGACCTTCCTGCAGCGCGTCGGTCGTTCCGGCCATGCGGTCGATGGCACGCCGAAAGGTCGCCTGTTTCCGCAGTCGCGCGATGAACTGGTCGAATGCGCGGCATTGCTAGATGCGGTGCGCCGCGGCGAACTCGACACCTTGCACGTCGAGCGCGCACCGCTCGATGTACTGGCCCAGCAGATCGTCGCCGAAGTGGCTACGCGGGAATGGAACGAGAACGACTTGTTCGACCTGGTGCGTCGCGCCTATCCGTTTGCGGGAGTCACGCGCGAACAATTCGGTGCGATCGCGCGCATGCTCGCCGAAGGTTTCACCACGCGGCGCGGTCCGCGCGGCGCGTACCTGCATCGCGATGCCGTCAACGGCGTGCTGCGTGCGAGTCGCGGCGCGCGCCTGACCGCGATCACGTCGGGTGGCGCGATTCCCGACACGGCCGACTACGATGTCGTGCTCGAGCCGGCAGCGACGATGATCGGCAGCGTGCACGAGGATTTCGCCGTCGAGAGCCTCGCCGGCGACATTTTCCAGCTCGGCAATCATTCGTATCGCATCCTGCGTGTCGAGCGCGGCAAGGTGCGCGTCGAGGACGCGCGCGGCGCGCCGCCGTCGATTCCTTTCTGGCTTGGCGAAGCGCCCGGGCGCAGCGACGAGCTGTCGCAAGCGGTCTCGCGTTTGCGAGAGGAATTGTCGAATCGCATTCCATCGGCTGGGAGTGGGTTTTGTGGGAGCGGCTTGGGTCGCGATGCTCTTGTTCAGGGGGCCCCCGAGCCTGGAAGCATCGAGGCTGAAGCCGCTCCCACAGAGGCCGCTCCCACGGAAGCCGAGGCTTGGCTGATCGATGAGATAGGCCTCGGTCGCTCTGCCGCCCGGCAGATTGTCGACTACCTCGGATGCGCAAAAGCCGCACTCGGCATGTTGCCAACACAGCACGTGCTCGCGATGGAGCGGTTCTTCGATGAGTCCGGTGGCACGCAGCTGATCATCCATACGCCGTTCGGCAGCCGCGTCAATCGCGCGTGGGGACTCGCGCTGCGCAAGCGCTTTTGTCGCAAGTTCAATTTCGAGCTGCAAGCGGCCGCGACCGAAGACGCAATCGTTCTGTCGCTGTCGACGAGTCACAGCTTTCCGCTCGAGGACGTCGCGCGTTACCTGCATTCCGAGTCGGTGCGCGATGTGCTGATCCAGGCCTTGCTCGATGCGCCGATGTTCGGCGTGCGCTGGCGCTGGAATGCAACAACCGCGCTCGCGCTGCCGCGCTTCCAGGGCGGGTCCAAGGTGCCGCCGCAGCTGCAGCGCATGAAGTCAGAGGATCTGCTTGCGACGGTGTTCCCGGACCAGGTGGCCTGCGCCGAGAATCTCGTCGGCGAACGCGAGATTCCCGATCATCCGCTGGTCGAACAGACGTTGCATGATTGCCTGCACGAGGCGATGGACATCGACGGACTGATCGCCG
>JBDSBK010000144.1:0-13233 GCA_039921645.1 Dokdonella sp. | reverse complement strand
CGCAGGACGACGGCCTGCAACCGGACGAACGCAGCGTCGCCAACGACCTCAAGCGCGAGAAGGACGAAAAGAACAAGCGCGACGTCGTGCTCGACGAAGCCGCGCATGTGCTCGCCGATGAGGTCGGAATCATCCGCACCGACACCAAGCTCGCGGCGACCGTTCTGCCACACGGCGTGGTCGTGCCGACCGAAGTGAACTGACCGCGGTGCGCGTGTAGGGAGTGCTGTCGCCAGATGGAAAAGGCCGGTGAGACCGGGCCTTTTTCATGGGTAGGAACGACGAAATCTAGTCGAATCCATTTTTGAAAAGCAGGTCATTTGCAGGCGCCTGAATTTCGAATGCGCCGATATCGGTGGCTGCGCCGAATGCGCGCACAAATCCGCTGCCACGCTGGTCGTCAGTCAACGCATCGGGATTGAGCCCGGCATCGACTGCAACGCTCATGCTGAACATTCCGTGCGTTTTCGTCGGACCGCCCCAGTCTGCGAGTCCCTGGAGCTGGGGTTCGTTGGTCAAGGTATCGCCCGGCGTGGTGGCATCCGATGTCGCGATCACGTTGTGACTGCCGGTGATCGTGAGCGCTGCGAACGCGCCAATGTCGGCCGCATGCGCGGAACCGTTCACCGTATTGTTCGACACAATCGAACTGACGATATCGGGCGCATCATGGGCCAGATAGACGCCACCGCCGCCGCCGGCGCTGTTGAGCGCGACCGTGCTGTTGCGAAGGCTGAGGGCATAGAACGCCTGGATACCACCCCCCTGGACAACCGCAGAATTGCCGCTGATGGTGCTGTTGCTGACGCTCGTGCTGCCGTAAAACGCGTAAAGACCGCCACCCTTGGTGGCGGCACCATTGCCTGACACCGTGCTGCTGGTGATGACGAGATTGCCGTATTGTGAAAACACGCCTCCACCTTTGCCGGCGCAGCCGTTGTAGGACAACGTACTGCGCGTGATCTGCACGTCTCCGTTCACCGACATCACGCCGCCGCCATCGCCTGACGCGAAACCGAGCGTCACGGTGCTGTCCGTGAGCGTAATGCCGCCGAGAGCGAGGACGCCCGCCCCAAAACCGGGAATGAATTGCGTGCCGACCCAGCAGCTGGACAGCGTGGAATGATCGAGTACGACATCGGCTGTCGAGTAGATGCAGCCGCCGAGCTGCTCCGTATCGGTGCCCACGGATCGTCTGCCGTTACGGAAGACGAGATGGTTGATCGTCAGCGTGCCCGAGCCCGTATGCGCGATGACGGGGCTCGCGTGGCTGGCATCGATGATGAGGCTCCCGTCCGCTCGTCCCAGCAAGGTCAGATTGTTCACGACAATATCGATTTCGCCCATCGCAAGCGTGATGGAGCTGCATGCAAGCGCAGACATGTCGATCGTGCTGCCATCGACCGCAGTCGCCACCGCTTCGCGCAGGGTGCCGCCGCTGCCGTCGTCGGCACAGTTCGTGACGGGTACCGATGCAACGCTTGACGGTGCCTTGCCGACGACAGGCCGCATCAGGCGAGCGGCGCGGCCCAACCCGTCAGTTGATGCTGCATGCGGAATTGCCGCAAGGGAAAACAGTGAGCTGCGCGCACGGCGCAATGGGGTTTGCACGGCATCAAGCGCGTGAACGGGATCGCTCGCTCCTGCCGTGGCAGCCAAAACGAACGTCGCGACACATGCGGCCAGTGGCTTGACGGCGAACGTGCGGTTCAAGCCGGATTGCTTTCTTTTCATCGAAAATCTCCCGAGAACAAGGCGCATGCGGCGGATGACGAATGCTGGCGAGGCCGCGCCAATGCGCTGGACGTCGCTCTGCGCGATGCGAATGCAAGCGTAGCACCATAGGTTTGTTGGTGCGTTCAGACTGTTCGCAGCGTGGCGCACATTCGCTGGCCTGCTCCCGCCGGTAGGGCACGATTGCCTGCAGCGACCCGTGCAAGTCCGGAACAACCGGGCTGTTCGATTTCCCGACCAACCGATTCCGATCGATTCCTTCAACGAGATCGCATTGCGTGGCCGTGTCGACGAATGTATTCAGTGTGCGCATCGATTGTCGCAACAAAAAAAGCCCCGGCTCCAGACCGGGGCTTCTCGCTGCGAATTGTCGAGCACGAGCATTCTGATGATTGCGCGTTCAATCATGGGGCGCTTGAAGCGCACCCCATCTCGACTCAGGGGCCGTCGAATCCATCCGCGAAAATCACGTCGCTCGTCACCGCCTGAACCTCGAATGCACCGATATCGGTCGCCACGCCGAACGTGCGCACGAATCCGGTGCCGCGCTGGTCGAAGGCGAGGCTGTCGGGATTGAGGCCGGTATCGATCGCGTTGCTGCCGCTGCCCAGTGCATGCGTCTGCGTCGGTCCGCCGTTGTTGGCGAGCGCCACCAATCCCGGATCAGCCGTAAGCGTGTCGCCCGGCGTCGTGTTGTCGGACGACATGATCACGTTGTTGCTGCCGGTAATGGCGACGGGACCGCCGCCAAAGTCGTTTGCGCCGGTCGTCGAGGTGTTGTTCGAGACAATTGAACTGACCGCCTCGCCATCCACGCTGAACATGTAGATACCGCCGCCTACCGATGCCGTATTGAACGCGACCGTGCTGTTGTGCAGGCTCAGTGCGTAGTACGACGCGATACCGCCACCCTGGGCTGCAGCGGTATTGCCGCTGATTGTGCTGTTGCTGACGGTTATGTTGCCGCCGTAGCTGTAGATGCCGCCGCCAAGGCCGGTGGCATTGTTGCCGGAAATTGTGCTGTTGTTGACCGCAATTGGGCCATAAACCGAATAGATGCCGGCAGCCCGCACACCGCTGTTGCCCGAAACCGTGCTGCTCTCCAGCGAGACGGCGTTATTGATGGCCGCCAACGCGCCACCGTTTGCGCTCGGCGCCGAATTGGAGATGGTGGCGTTGACGAGGGTCGCGCCACCGTAGGCTCCCACACCCGCCCCGAATCCATTGATCGAGCCTGAGCCTACCGAGCAATCGGAAACGGTCGCATTCGTGAGGTGGATGTCGCCAGCGGTATAAATGCAGCCGCCAAGCGTTGGTGAGGCGGTGCCCGGGAACTGGCCATGACGGATCGTCAGATGATCAACCGTGAATGTGCCGGCGCCTTCGTGATCGAGCACGCGTCCCGCGTTACCCCCATCGATCGTCAACGCAGCGGCGGTCGGACCCTGCAGCGTGAGGTTCGGGACTGCGGTGGAGATCGCGCCCTGCGTCAGCGTGATCGAGCTGCAGACGAGCGCGGAAAGATCGACGGTATCGCCATCGCCTGCGGCCGCGACCACCGTGCGCAGCGAGCCTGCGGAGCTGTCATCGGCGCAATTGAGGACCGGCAACGTAACACCGCCTGTCGGTATTGCCACATGACGCGATTGTGCACGCGGATGCGCTCGCACGAAGGCTGCCATAGCTGCATCGGGATGGCGCGTAGCGAAGTGTGCGGATTTCGCACCCTGCTGCAACGCGCGAACATTCGTATCTGATGCGCCCGCCGCGCTTGCGGCCATCAGCGCCACTGCGAGGCACGCAGCGAGGGGCTTGAGAGCCAACGGCGTCTTCAAGGTGATCCGATCATTGCTCATGGATGTACTCCTTTTCGATTTATTCCGCTGATGTCGCACGGCACGTACCCACCGAACGCAACATCAGCACGCATGGACCCCGGATTCGCACAAGGGGACACCCGATCCTAGCAGCACGACGCGAGCCAGCGCCGTTCATTTTCATTTCGTTAACGCTCCGTTTACGCAATCTGCGATGTCGCAAGAATGCTGGCGAAGCTTCGTGCCTGACGCCTGAGAGTCAGGCCTGTTTCGCGCTGTAGCGCTTCTGCAGAAACGCAAAATACGCGCGCAAGCCCTGCGCCTCACCACCGCGCGGATGGCCCGGCTTGTCGCTGTCGTTCCACGAATACACATCCAGATGCGCCCACGGTTGCGCATCCGCAACGAAGCGTTCGAGATACAACGCCGCGGTGATCGAACCGGCGTGGCGCGAGACACCTGCATTGGCGAGGTCGGCGATGTAGGAATCGAGCATCGTCAGATACGGCCGCCACAACGGCAGGCGCCAGAGTGGATCGCGCGTGGCGTTCGCGGCGTCGAGCAGCGCATGGGCGATGTCGTCGCGATTTGCGAACAGAGCCGGCAATTCCGGCCCGAGCGCAACGCGCGCGGCACCGGTCAACGTGGCGAAGTCGAGAATCAGGTCGGGCTTCTGCTCGGACGCGTACGCGAGTGCATCGCACAGCACGAGGCGGCCTTCGGCGTCGGTGTTGTCGATCTCGACAGTCAGGCCCGCGCGCGTCGTGATCACTTCGCCAGGACGGAACGCATTGCCTGCGATCGCGTTCTCGACCGCCGGAATCAGCAGCGTCAATCGCACCGGCAACTTCGCATCGAGCACGAGACTTGCCAGACCGATCGCGTGTGCGGCGCCACCCATGTCCTTTTTCATCCAGCGCATGCCATCGCCGGTCTTGATGTCGAGGCCGCCGGTATCGAAACAGACGCCCTTGCCGACGAGAACGAGGTGCGGCGCATCGGCCGGCCCGTGCACGAGTTCGGCCAGTCGCGGCGCACGATGGCTGGCACGACCGACTGCATGAATGGTCGGGAAATTCGCCGCGAGCAATTCGTCACCGACCCACTCGCGGTAGTTCGCGCCGTGCCGCTCGGCCAGCGCGCGCACTGCAGCCGCAAGTTCAGCCGGGCCCATGTCCTCGGTCGGCGCGTTGATCAGGTCGCGCACCTGGTGGATCGCATCGGCGAACGGCGCAATGCGTGTCGCAGTCGCGGCATCGATGACGAGCTGCGCCGGCGCCCGCATGGCCTTCTTGTAGCGCGTGAACTGATAGCCACCGAGCACCCAGCCGAGCGCGACATCGCCGATGTCCAGCGCAAGACCGCGCGCATCGAGCGCATAGCGACCCGGCGGCAGACGCAGCGGCAGCGACGCGAGACCGAACAGCGTATCGCGCCGATCGCAACCGGCGAGGACGGCGCACACCGCACCATCGGCGCCAGGCAGCCCGAGGAAGCGCCCTGCTTCGCCGGCAAATCCATTCGCCGCGCACCAGCGTTTCGCTTCGACGCCGAAGCGGTCGACCACCTCGCTGAAATTTTCGCGATCGAGTGCGATCAGCGGAATCGCGCCAGTGGCGTCGGTGGCGGTGGCGGTGGTCCATGCATCCATCGAAAATCCTCGTCAGCCACAGTCACGAAAAAACATCGAACGGCGAAGTATCAGGCATGCGCGGCACGCACGACCAGCCGTGTCGACCGGGCGAAAGCCGCGCGCAGCGACAGCGATATGCCACAACGATGATGCGACGAAGCCCGCTGATCGGCGCATGACTCAAGCGCGATCGAGCACCCCGTCGCCCGCCGCATTCTGCTCGATCCAGCGCGCGAGCTCGGAGAGATCCCGGATTTCAAGATCGGGTGCACGATGGTCCGACCAGGCCGCGCCGCTGCGGTTCAACCATGCGGTGCGCAGGCCCGCCTCGCGCGCGCCGATCACGTCGAGCAAGGGATCGTCGCCCACGTGCAACACGTTTTCGGGCGCAATGCCCAGACGCGCGCAGGCGTCGTGGAAGATCGCGACCGCGGGCTTGGCGACGCCGAATTCGCGTGCCGAGATGCAATGCGCGAAGTGCTGGCGCAGACCGATGCGTTCGAGGTCGGCATTGCCGTTGGAAATGCTCACCAGCGGCATGCGCGCGGCGAGCGTGGACAGCGCTGGCAGCGCATCGGTGTAGCACTCGACGCGGTTGCGCGCGGCGTAGTACACCTCGAACGCGGCGTCGACATGCTCGTTGCCGATCGCGCACGCCGCGAACGCGCGTTCCAATGTGATCAGCCGCTGCGCCGTGAAGTCATGCGCGAGCTGCGGATGCTCGGCGGATACCTGGTCGCGCAGTTCGCGCATCGCCGTGATCGGCCACGCCGCGGCAACCGCGGCGTGATGCCGCTTCAGCCATTCGTCGAGATCGCGCTCGGCGGCGACAATCGCAGGCTCGACCGGCCACAGCGTGTCGTCGAGATCCAGCGAGATCGCGAGGATGCGCATGCGCCGGCCTCGCTGCTCAATGGCCGTTGGTACCGCCGCTGACGTTGCCGAAGGTTGCCGGCGCCGGTGCGGCAGGCTTCGCCGGCGCATCGGTTTTCGCGACCGCCTTCTTTTTCGCCACCGGTTTCGCGGGCGTTGGCGCCTTGGCAACCGCCGGCGTCTTGACCGTGGGCTTCGGCGCCGCAGCGACGGGCACGGCCGCCGGCTTTGCCGCTGCGCTCGCGACTGCCTTCGGTGCAGCGGCGGCTTCCTTCTTTGCCGCTTTCGCGCGCTCGGCGCGCGCCAGGTTTTCACGTGCGGCCTGGGTCGATTCCGCGGTCGGCGCGATCGCGGACTTCGCCGCCAGCACCGCACGCGGCGCCGAAACCGGCGTCGATGCCGAGGCGGCCATCGTCGCCGCCGCCGTCGCCGCGGCGTCGCGACCGACATGCGCATCGATGAACGCCATGCGCTCGCCGTTGTGCGCGATCGCGGTGCCTGCGTCCGCGTACGGAATCAGCTGATGGCGACGCAGGATGTCCTTCGCCGACGGCGTGTCGAGGAACGCGACGAAACGCTCGATTGCGTCGTGCTTGGGCGTGTCGTTGCGCTTGGCGACGTACAGCGTGATGAAGAGCGGATAGCTCGCATCGGCAACGGTCGTCGTCGACGCCGGCACGCCTTCGACGCTGAGCATCTTGACGCCCTTGTTGCTGGCGACGCCGGCCAGCGTGGACAAGCCGAGACCGGCCGGGTCGAGCGAGATCGCCTCTTCCAGCTTGGTCGTGTTGAGGTAGAGACGCGGCGCGGCGACGCGCTGGTCGCCGTTGCGAAACACCAGTTCGCGCAAACTGAACTCGACGCCATCGAGCGGCGCGGCGATCGCGTACAGGTTGATCGGCGTGTCGTTGCCGCCGAGTTCCTTCCAGTTCGTGATGTGGCCGTAGTAGACCTCGTGGATCTGCTGCAGCGTGAGGTTGCTCACCGGGTTGCGCGGGTGCGTGATCATCACGGCCGCATCGAGCGCCGCGGGCACGAAGTCGATGTTCGCTTCCTCGCTGCGACGCGCGTACTTGCCGCGCGCACTGCCGGCGATATCCGCGCTGCCGCTCGCCACCGCATCCAGACCCGACAGCGTGCTGAACGGCTGCAGCGTGATCTTGCCCTTCTTCTCCTTCGCGTACTGCTTGGACAGATCGTCCATCAGCGCGCGACCGCTCGCGTGGTCGCCGCGCCAGATCAACTCATCGGGCGCCGCGGCCGTCGCAGGCGTGGCGAGGGAAGCGAAAGACAGCGCAACAGCGAGCAACATCGGAAAGCGGCGTAGCAGCATGATTCGGGATTCGCGGCAGAAAACGGAGGCGCGCACATTAGCACGCACGCGCCGCCCCCGCTGTGCACGGGAACCCCGAAAAACCGCACCCCCGCGCCGCTTATTGCAGCAGCAGGTAGTACGCCTCCTGACCGCGCAACAAGGTCAGCAGGAGCTGGCGCGGATGCGCGGCGACCAGCTTCGAAAAATCGCCGGCGCCGCTCACGTCGCGCCGATTGACCGCTATGACGACGTCACCGCTGCGCAGTCCATTCACATACGCCGCGCTGGTCTCGACGATGCGCGAAACCGTGACGCCGCCGATGCCCTGGCGACGCACGCTGTCGCCGACGTCGCTGAACTGGATGCCGGCGAGGCGCGGATCCAGCGTTTCGCCCTTGACGACGCTGTTCTCGCTCGCCTTGAGCGCGGTGTTGATGGTCAGCGCATTGCCGTCGCGCAGCAGGCCGACGACGACCGCGGCACCCGGCGCGGTCAGGCCTTCGATGTTGTGCAGGTCCTGTTCGCCGGCGACGGCCTTGCCGTTCAGCGAGACGATCACGTCGCCGGGTTTGAGCCCTGCGCTTTCCGCGGGCGAGCTTGCGCGCACGCGCGTGACCACGGCGCCGTGCCGGTCGCCGAGGCCGAGCATGCCGGCGATTTCCGGGGTCACGTCCTGCGCCTCGACACCGAGCACGCCGCGCTTGACCTCGCCGGTCGCGATGAGCTGGCGCATCACGTCGACCGCGAGGTTCGACGGAATCGCGAAGCCGATGCCGACATTGCCGCCCGAGGGTGAATAAATCATCGAGTTGATGCCGACCAGCTCGCCGCGCAGGTTGACCAGCGGTCCACCGGAATTGCCGGGATTGATCGACGCATCGGTCTGGATGAAGTTCTGGTAGCCCGAACCGCGCAGACCCGAGCGGCCGAGCGCGGAGACTATCCCTGAGGTCACCGTCTGGCCGAGCCCGAACGGTTCGCCGATCGCGACGACGAAATCGCCGACGCGCAGCTTCGCCGAATCGGCGAGGTTCAATGCGGTGAGCTTGCCGGCCGGAATCTGCAGCACCGCCAGATCCGTATCCGGATCGGTGCCGAGCACCTTGGCCTTGACCGTGCGGCCATCGGCAATGGTGACGGAGATGTCGTCGGCGCCTTCGACGACGTGGTTGTTGGTCAGCACGTAACCTTTGTTTGCATCGACGATGACGCCGGAGCCGAGCGACTGCTGCACGCGTTCGCGCGGCGAGTTGTTCGGGATGCCGAAGAAACGCCGGAACACCGGATCGTCGAAGTACGGATTGCGCACGGCGACGTGCGTCTTCGAGGCGATGTTGACGACCGCGGGCGTGACCTGTTCCAGCATCGGCGCGAGCGACGGCAGCGCCTGCCCATCGATTGCCGGCGGCAGCGCGGCGTGGACCGGCGTGACGAACGCAGGCGAGTTGGATGTGACCGCGATGTAACCGAGCAGCGCAAGGCCGATCGCAGCGGCACTCACTGCGAGACTGAAACGGAAGCGACGGGGATTCGACATGGAAGGCGTCCTTGGCGGGATGCAGGCAAGCATCGATGGTTCGATCAGACCGCGCAAACGCATTCAGGTTTCATCGCGTTCGCGCTTTTTTGCGCCGTTATCGGCGATCCGTTCAGGCTCGCTCGCCGCTGAGTCAAGTCCGCGCCAAATTACGCTTTACATCCACGGACACCCGGCGTAGTTTTGCGGCCCGGCGCCACAAGATATTGTGGTCACACTGACTCACAAAGCCCATGGATTGGGTGGGTGGCGCCGCACGGGTCAATGGAAAGACGCAACACAACGCCGGGAAATGGACGACCCGGGCACGCCGGCCTTGCCGGCGATCACGGCGATTGCAGATCAAGAACATCAGACCGGGCCCTGACCCGGCCGTATACGGGAGAGAACAACAGAATGAGCACGGTGCGCCTGGAACAGCTCGCGCGCGGCGCGGTGGAAATTCCCCTGCAGCCTGCATCCCACGACATCTGGGACAAGAAATACCGACTGAAGTCCAAGCAGGGCGACCCTGTCGACGCCAGCATCGATCACACCTACCAGCGCGTCGCTCGCGCGCTGTCCGAGGTCGAAGAGACCGCCGAGAAACGCAGCTACTGGTACGACCGCTTCCTGTGGGCGCTGCGCCGCGGCGCGATCCCGGCCGGCCGCATCACCTCGAACGCGGGCGCGCAGGAACACAAGCCGAAGACCTCGACGATCAACTGCACGGTCTCCGGCACCATCGACGATTCGATGGACAACATTCTCGACAAGGTGCACGAAGCCGGCCTCACGCTGAAGGCGGGTTGCGTCGCACCGGGTACTTGGGTGATCACCGACCAGGGCCTCGTCACCGCTGACCAGGCCGTCAACGAGAAGCACGCGCAGATCCTCAGCTACGACCGCGAGGCGCGACGCTTCGAGATGCGTCGCATCGAGCAGCACCTCACCACTCACGTTGCACGCGCCGACAACATCGAGATCCGCGCGAACGGCGTGTCGCTGAAGACGTCCATCCGCCACCCGGTGCTGGTCTATCGCGATGGCAAGCAGTCCTATGTGCGCGCCGACGAGGTACGGGAGTCGGACGCTGTCGTGCAGAACGCCTTCGCCTGGCGCGCCGACGACGCAACGATGCTCAACGCCTGGTTTGCCGGCGCCCATCTCGGCGATGGATCCGCCTACGAGAAACACCACGCCTATCGAACCAACCGCCAGGCCTGGCAGCAGCGCGCGCAGGCCATGGGCCGCCGATTGATTTTCAAGATCCGTGCTGCCGAACGTGAAGTGGTTGAGCGCTATGCCCGCTTCTTCGCCGGCTTCAGCGCTTCCCGTGCTCGCGTTGTTGCGACCACCACGCCCAATGGCACGCCCGCATGGGACTACACCGTCGCGAGTTTCGCGGCGAGTCGTGCCGCGGACCTCATTGACGACCAGATCGGCGCGAAGACTGCGCACCTGCGTGTGCCGTCGTGGATCGCGCAGCATCCCGAACGCCATTTCCTGCCGTTCCTCGCGGGCCTGATCGATACCGATGGCACCGTGTCGCGCGAGCGCGGCAGCGCCACGATCGCGACTCAGAACGCCGCTTTCGCGAGCGAACTGAAAGCCCTGCTCGGCCTGTTCGGCGTGAACGCCGGCCTGACCCTGCGCAAGCCGCGCGAACACGAATACAACGGCACAACGATCCGCGACAGCGGCGGGGCGATGCTGAAGATCAGCGACTCGGCCTTCCTCAACGAAGTCGCGCGTTACATGGCCGACAGCGGCAAGCGCGGGCGCATCGTCGAACACGCAAGCCAGTCCGGCCAGTACGACCACTACGTGCTGCCGAAGGATCTGGCGAATGCGCTCGCGGAACTCGCCGGCACGCTCGGTCACGCCGAACGCCAGGCGCTCGGCTTCCATCACGGCTACCACACCCGCCACGTGGTCAGCCGCATCTGGCTCGATCGCTGGTCGAACCGTTTCCCTGCCCTGGTGCCGTTGATCGACTTCGCGCGCTGCCTGCGCAAGGTCGAATCGATCGAGCGCGGCCTGGATCTGCCCGAAACGTTCTACGACTTCACTGTCGCCGAGCACAACAACTATCTCGCGGGCAATGCGGGGCTGCTGGTCATCCACAACTGCGGCATCGGCTACGAATTCTCGACGCTGCGTCCGCGCGGCGCGTACGTCTCGGGTGCAGGCGCATACACGTCCGGCCCGCTGTCGTTCATGGATATCTACGACAAGATGTGTTTCACGGTTTCGTCCGCAGGCGGCAGACGCGGCGCGCAGATGGGAACCTTCGATGTCTCGCATCCCGATGTACGCGAGTTCATCAAGGCCAAACGCGAAGACGGCCGCCTGCGGCAATTCAACCTCAGCCTGCTGATCACCGACGGTTTCATGGATGCGGTCAAGCAGGATGCGGACTGGGCGATGGTGTTCCCGATCCACATCAAGGAACAGCACGAGATCGACCTCACCGACGCCGCCAAGGTGGTCTGGCGCGACTGGCCGACGCACAAGAATTACGTCAGTCGCGACGACGGCCTCGTCGCGTGCAAGATCTACGGCCACCTGCGCGCGCGGCATCTGTGGGACATGATCATGGTCTCGACGTACGACTACGCCGAGCCGGGTTTCATCCTGATCGACCGCGTCAACGAGATGAACAACAACTGGTGGTGCGAGCACATTCGCGCGACCAATCCGTGTGTGACGGCGGATACACGCCTTGCGACGCAGTTCGGCATGGTCCGGATTGGCGATCTGCATGCGAGTGGTTCGCCGCTGGAAGTCACGGTTGATCGGCGATCGCTGGAACTTGACGGGCGCGGCGTGGAAGTCCGTTCCGCGAAGGCGGCCTTCATGACCGCCCCGAAAGCGCCGGTCTATCGCGTCGTGACAGAGGATGGTTACGAGATCAAGGCGACCGAGTGGCACGACTTCTATTGCGAGCGCGGCAAGCTCAAGCTGCGCGACCTCGTTGTCGGCGACAGCCTTCTGGTGCAGTCGGGCAAAGGCCAGTTCGGTACGGAAGGCAGCGAGGATCTCGGCAACCTGCTCGGCCTCGTGACCGGTGACGGCCACTTCACCAATCGCGGCAAAGACCAGCAGGCGGCTGTCATTACGCTCTGGGGCGAGGAGCGTGCACTGGCCGATCGGATGGCCGCCTACGTCAACACCTTGATTGCGCATTCCTCGCTGAATTCGCATCGCGAATACCAGGTGAGTTCGGTCGCCGTACCGGAGCGCAACAACGTGTTCATCCGCTCGGTCGTGCTGGCGCGCCTGCTCAAGCACTACGGCTTCAGCGCCGAGACCAAGCTGCAGGTGCCCGAAGTCGTCTGGCGCGGCAGCGAAGCTTGCGTGAAGGGCTATCTGCGCGCCTTGTTCCAGTGCGATGGCACGGTCAATGTTTCGTCGTCCAGTCAGAGCTGCTCCGTCCGCCTCGCCTCCAGCGAGCCGTCACTGCTCAAGGAAGTGCAGACCCTGCTCGCGAATTTCGGCATCTTCTGCCGCATTCACAAACGGCGCGATGCCGGCGTCCGCACGCTTCCCGACGGACATGGCGGATCAAAGGAATACGCATGCTCCTCCGACTTTGAACTCATCGTCGACGGCGAGTCGCGCGAGCGCTTCATGGACGAGATCGGCTTCCTGTTGCCAGCCAAGACCGAGAAGTACAAGGCCTGGCGTGAAGGGAAGTTGCTGCGCAAGACGCAGCGCTTTACGTCGCGCATCGCCAGTATCGAATACGTTGGCCAAGAAGCGGTCTATGACACCACTCAGCCTGACCACAATGCCGTCATTTTCAACGGCCTGGTGACAGGGCAGTGCGGAGAGCAACCACTCCCGCCCTACGGCTCCTGCCTGCTCGGCTCGGTCAACCTGACCACCTTCGTGCGCGATCCGTTCGGGCCGAAGGCGCGTTTCGACTGGGAGGAATACCGCGAGGTGGTGCGCGTGTTCACGCGCATGCTCGACAACGTGGTCGAGATCAACGGTCTGCCGCTCGCGCAGCAGCGCGACGAGATCACGCAGAAGCGTCGTCACGGCATGGGTTTCCTGGGCCTCGGCTCCACGATCACGATGCTCAAGATGCGCTACGGCACCGCCGACGCCTGCACGTTCACCGAGGACGTGAGTCGCGAAATGGCGCTCGCGGGCTGGGAAGTCGCGTTGTCGCTGGCGAAGGAAAAAGGCCCTGCGCCGGTCCTCTCGCGAGACTTCGACGTCACCGGCGACATGTTGCGCAAGCGCCCGGAAATGGTCGCCGACGGCTACGCGATCGGCGACACGATCCCGGGCCGCGTGCTGCACGCGAAGTACTCGCGTTACATGCAGCGCATCG
>JBDSBK010000143.1:0-2892 GCA_039921645.1 Dokdonella sp. | reverse complement strand
CTGATCGAATTTCGCGGTCAGGCGCCGAGTCGGCGCATCGCGATGGTGTGGCGCAGGAGTTCGGCGATCGCGCGTTTCCTCACCTTGCTCGCCGAAATCTTCAAGGCGCTGCCACGCGATCTGCTCGACGCACACAGCACCTCGCAGGCGCCACGCAAACGCAAGGCAAAGACCGCCTGAATCCACTTCGCACGATGACGCGCTCCTATCATTTCGGCGACTTCCGCCTCGACCCCGCCACACGCGAACTGCATCGCGGCGACGCGCCCGTGCCGGTGCCGCCGCGCGCATTCGATTGCATCGTGTACCTGGTCGAACACCGCGAACGCGCCGTCGGCCGCGATGAATTGATCGCGGCCGTCTGGGGCAAGGCCGACATCAGCGATGGCCTGCTCGCACAGACGGTGCTCGCGATGCGGCGTGCGTTCGACGATACCGGCAAGGAACAAAGCCACGTGCGCACCGTCGTGCGCTTTGGCTACCACTGGGTTGCACCGACCAGCGTGGTGGAGGATGCGCCGACGGCACCCGTGGCGACGATCCCCGATGCCGTGGTCGCGCCTGCAAGCGCGACGCCGGCGAGCGTGATGCCTGCCCGCAGCCCGTCCGTCGACATCGCGCGCCATCCGGCGCGTTCGATGCGCCTGGTCGTAGCGATTGCGCTGTTCGCTGCATTGCTGGCCGTCGCCGCCGTGCTTGGCCTACGCCACGAAAAATCCCGCACCACCGCGGTGTCGCCCGATGCGGCGGCGCATGCCGCGATTGCGCTCGTGCTTCCGGTCGATGTGGTCGCGGGCGAAGGCTCCGAATGGATACGACTCGGCCTGATGGACCATGTCGCAACGCGCCTGCGCGCCGCCGGCTTGCCGGTGGTGCCGAGCGACAACGTCGTCGTGCTGACCGACGCGGCACATCGCGCAAGTGGCGGTGCGGACGCGGCTGCGCTCGCGGTCGCAGCCGGCGCGAATGTCGTCATCGAGGCGCGCGCCGAACGCGACGAGCAGAACTGGCACGTGCGCCTGCACACGCAACTGGGCCGCACGCCGCCGGTCGATGGCAACGGCGCGTCCACGAATGTGCTGCTCGCTGCGCAGATCGCCGCCGACGATCTTGCGCGGCACCTGGGGTTCGCGCCGGTCGCTGGCGCTGCGCCAGCGGTCGATCGCTCCGGACTCGACGCACTGTTGCAGGAGGCGGAGGCTGCGATCCTCAACGACCGACTCGACGATGCGCGTGCCTTGCTCGCACGCGCGCCCGCGGCGCAACGCGACCAGCCCGAAGTGCGTTTGCGTCTTGCGCAGATCGACTATCAGGCGGGCAAATTCGACGCCGCCGAGTCCGCATTCGCCGCGCTCGTGCAATCGGTGTCGATCGAACAGGACCGCGTGTTGCACGCGCGCGCGCTGAGCAATCTCGGCGTCATCGCGGCGATGCGCAACAACACCACCGTCGCGGCCAAGCGCTTCGACGAGGCGATCGCGTTGCTGCGCGGCCAGAATGCGCCCGATGCATTGGGCAAGGCACTCAATGGCCGCGCCAACGTCGCCGGGGCGCTGGACCAGGTCGATCTCGCGCTGCAGGCGTTTGCCGAAGCGCGCGTCGCGTTCGAGAGCAGCGGCAACCTGCTTGCACTGGCCCTGATCGACTCGAACCTTGCCGCGCTCGACATGCGCCGCGAGCGCTATGCCGAAGCGATACCCGTGTTCCGTCGCGCCGCCGACCGCTTCGCGACCTTCGGCGTACACGCGGCCGAGTTGAATGCATTGATGGGCGTTGCCGAGCTTCAACTCGCGCTGCTGGAACCGGCGGCAGCGCTGACGCTGGAGCCACGCCTGCGCGATCTCACGGCCCAGGTCGCCGATCCCGCGCGACATCGCAACGGCGAAATGACGCGCCTGACCGTTTTGGTCGCGAATGGTCGCGAGCAAGGCGTGAAGGAGCAGCTCGCGACATTGCTCGCTGCGGCAGAGCGCGATAACGATCCCGTTGCGCAAGCACGCGGACATGCGCTCGCCGCCCGTCTCGCGCTTGAACACGGTGACGCGCACGCGGCCGGAATCGATGCTGCCAGGGCGATCGAACACTTCGCGGCGGCCGACGATGCGCGCGAATTCGCGCGCGCCTACATGCTGCGCATCGAAGCGCTGCTGGCCGAAAGCGATGCGTCCGCCGCCAGCCGCGTGGCGGAGGAGCTGTCGACGTTCGCCGCCCGCGCGGGCAGCGCCGCGGCGCGCCTGTATGCCGATCTCGCTCAGGCGCGCACGAGCGCCAGCCCGGATGCCGCCGCGACCTGGTACGCACGCGCGATCGGCGAAGCGGACAGCTTGCGCATTCCACTCGATTTGCGAGAAGTCGCGACTGCGTATGCGCAATGGCTGATCGGGCGCGGCGAAACGGCGCGTGCGAGCGCGCAAGCAGAACGCATCGCCGGGTTTGCCTCGCGCGACTTCGACAGCGCGTTGCTGCAGGTTCGCATCCACCAGGCGCTGGGCGAGGAAGCGCTGTGGCGCAGCGCTCTTGCGCGCGCGCAGGCACTCGCTGGCGACCGGCCGCTGCCCGCCGCACTCGCCGTCGCGCCGATACCGCGCTGATCGCCAGTTTCAAAGGCTAATCAGCGATTTAGACCGATCATTGATGCCGCACTAATCCGCCCCTAACGTTTGGCTCATGCGTCGCGACGCGTGACTGCGCAAGCTTGCGCATCACCCTTGCACTGGAGATGCGCATGTCGTTTTCCCGCCTGAGCCCGACGGGCGCCGTGTTGCTGTTCGCCTCGCTGTTCACGATTCCATGCCTCGCCACCGAAGGCAGCCCGGACCCCACCTTCGGCAGCAATGGCGCCGCCTACATCACGCCCGACGATGTCGAAGCGCGCGAATTGCGGCCCTCCGC
>JBDSBK010000142.1:0-2849 GCA_039921645.1 Dokdonella sp. | reverse complement strand
CACGGATTCGACATGTGAAGCCCGATGGCGGTCAGCGCCGACAATACATCCAACAACCAATCTTGAATCGTGGCCGCAGCGTCGCCCGCCCAGTTTCGGCGGGGTTAAGAATGCAGGGCCAATGATCAGCACCGCGGCAGCTTACGTGCCCTTGGGTCGCGTAAGGACGTGTACATCCTGCGCGCCGTGTTTCTTTCATAAGGTGACCATCATGAAACTCCAGATTCTGATTTCCGGCATGCTTGCGCTCGCTTGCGTGGCTGCATCCGCCCAGGACGCAAACAACCAGCAGACCGCGGTCTACCCCACCGACGAGGGCAAGCTCGTCGTGCATACCGGCCAACCGGCCGCGCAGGATCCGGGCCCGCCGCCCGCATTCGCGCAGCTGGACCGCCGCAGTGCCGGCTACCTCAGCAGCGAAGATGCTGCCGGCTATTCGCTGCTCGCGAATGACTTCATCTACGCAGATTCAAACCGCGACGGCCGCATCTCGAAGACCGAGTACGAGCGTTGGGTGCGCGCTCGCTGAAACAGCGTGTGCGAGCATCCGCTGCATGCTTTCTCAGCGCCATAAACCGCGATGAAAATGCCAGGCCGGCCCAATACGCACCCAGGCTGCAGGGACGTATCGACGGCCCGGTCGCGCCGCGATCCAGACGCCGTCGATCCATACATGGTGCACGCCGTTCCATCGCCAATAGCCTGGCGCCCATGCATATCCCGGACGCACGATCACCCGCTCGATACGTGCGGGCGGTGGTGCGACGTCGACGGTCACACCGATGACCGCGCGCGCTGATGCGGGCGCGGTCATCGCAAGGCTCAAACCCAAGCAGATAGCCGTCCAGAACCCGGCGACCTTCGTTGTATTCATGACGTCTCCTCATGCAGGCGCGAACGTCGCGCCCTGTGCGCCATTCAACGCGGAGACGGAATAAACGTTGACCCGAGCGTTGAATGCGGGCTCGGCACAAAGTGGATCACTCGGGGCATTCGCCGTTCGTGGCGCTTTTGGCTGGAACGACGTCAGCAAGCGCGATCAGCTCGCAGTCGCGTTGCGCTTTCGGCGCTTTCGCCAAACGCGCAACACGCGCGTAGAACGCCGGCCACGCGCTGCCTGACCGATCGAATACGCGCGCGAATGCCGCCACCCATCGATCATAGAGGCCGAATGGAAGCAGACGCGCATTGTCGATCGGCGCAGCGATCCAGCGGTCGTAGCGCTTGTCGCCGCTCCACTCGCTGTCACGCAAGGTCGCGTAGCGCTGTCGAAAAGCAGCGATCTCGTCGTTCTTCGCCGCGCGCATTTCTACGGCTGCGAGCGGCTTTTCATACAAGGTGCGCAATCGCTCGCGCAGATCCAGCACCAGACGCTGGAAGGCAACATCGCGCCGCGATTCGTCCGCATCGTCCTTCGAAATCAATCCGCGCGCGAGATGCCACTCGCGCAGGCCCTGCTCCTGCACGAAGCTCGCAAACGATTCGTTGAACGCGGTGTCGTCCTTGACGTAGACCTTCTGATGCGCGAGCTCGTGGAAGATCACGCCATCGAGTTCGTCGTCGTCCCAGCGCAGCATGCTGGAAAGGATGGGGTCGGCAAACCACCCCAGCGTCGAATACGCGGCGGCGCCTTCAACCTGCGTGTCGTCGCCACGATCCGCAAGAATCTTCGCCGCCTCTTGCGCGCCCGACTCATCGAAGAACCCCAGATAAGCGACGCAACCAGCGAACGGGAAGCAGTGCGTGACCGGCTCGACCGAAAATTCCGGCGTCGCGAACACATTCCAGGTGACGAACGGGCGCCCGAGATCGACGTAGCTGGTGTAACTGCGGTTGGGTGGCAGGTCCAGATGATCGGATGCGAACCGACGGGCGGCCTGCGCCTGACTCAGACGCGCTCGCAACGCCGCATCGGTATGCGGGTCGGCAAGCATACGAGCCACCGATTGGCGATGAACGAGCAGCATCGCCTGACCGTGCGCGACATGCGCGGTATAGCGCAGGCTGGAGCATGCACCGAGAGCGACCATCGCCACGGCGAGTCCGAACCAGCGCATCGACGACAACCGCGGCAATTGGATCAGCTTGATGGCGCGCAGGATGCTAGAGCTCGAACTGTTCGTTGAGGATGCGTTCCTCGAGCCCGTGCTCGGGGTCGAACAGCAGGGTCATCGTGCGTTCGCGCGATTCGCGCACCACGACTTCGACAACGTCACGCACTTCGCTGGAGTCGGCCGTCGCGCTGACGGGTCGCTTGTAGGGATCGAGGATTTCAAACTTGACCTCGGTAATGGCGGGCAGGATCGCGCCGCGCCAGCGCCGCGGCCGGAACGGACTGATGGGTGTCAGCGCCAGCAGTTGCGAACCAAGCGGCAGGATCGGTCCGTGCGCGGACAGGTTGTAAGCGGTGGAGCCAGCGGGCGTGGAGACGAGAATGCCATCGCAGATCAGCTCTTCGAGTTTGGCGACGCCGTTGAGCGAAACGCGCACATGCGCGGCCTGCTTGGTCTGGCGCAGCAGGGATACTTCGTTGAACGCGAGCGCTGTAGCGCTGCTGCCGGACTCGCTGATCACTTCCATCAACAACGGCCGCAGCACGGTGGGCTGCGCGCGTGCGAGCCGTTCGGGCAGTTCGTCGAGCCCGTGCTGGTTCATCAGGAAACCGACCGTGCCGAGTTTCATGCCGTAGACGGGCAACGCGCGCGCCATGTGCCGATGCAGGGTGCGCAGCATGAAGCCGTCACCGCCGAGCGCGACGATGACTTCGGCTTCGTCGAGCGGCGTATCGCCATAGCGCGCGGCGAGCGTGACGCGCGCCGTCTGCGCTTCTTCGGTCGGACTTGCGACAA
>JBDSBK010000141.1:0-19868 GCA_039921645.1 Dokdonella sp. | reverse complement strand
TGCTCGGCGACGAATCGGGCTACACCGTGTCGGAAAACCAGAAAATGAAACTCGCCGCCATCGAGGCGATGTGGGAAACCGAACCGGCGCCGGCCGCGTTCACCGCATTCGGCTTTCCGGATGTGGCCACGCACACGACGCGTTTCGCGATCCACATTCCGTGGGTGATGGGCATCATCGGCACGCGTTCGCTTGATGGGGTGCTGCCCGGCATCAAGGAGCTCGTCGCCGAGGCCGAGCAACGCATCGGCTACGGCATGCAGGCGTACGCGGCGATGCAGGCGCTGCGCGTCGATCGCAACGACGCGCAGGCGCGCGCGATCTTCGAATCGCACAAGCAGGATCTCGGCTATGCGCTGCTCCTGAAACGCGTCATCGACGATCCGTCGAAAGCGACGCACGAGGACATCCGCAAGGCCGCCGCGAGCACGGTACCGAACGTGCCGGTGCTGTTCTGGGCGTTCCGCCTCATGGTCGGCTGCGGCCTGTGGTTCATCGCGTTGTTCGCGTATTCGTTCTGGTTGTCGGCGCGGCGCGAACTCGATCGCCATCGCTGGTACCTGAAAGTCGCGCTGTGGAGTCTGCCGCTGCCCTGGCTCGCGATCGAGCTTGGCTGGATTGTCGCCGAATACGGCCGCCAGCCTTGGGCGATCGAAGGAGTCCTTCCGACCGCGCTCGGCGTCTCCTCGGTATCGGCTGCGCAGGTGCTGACGAGCCTGATCGGCTTCGTCGTGTTCTACACCGCACTCGCGGTCGTCGACGCGGTGCTGATGGTGAAATACGCGCGCAGGGGCCCGGACGGGCTGGGCATGTGGCCTGCGGTACCCGTGGACGATGCGACGGGAGGAACGTCCCATGTTTGACTACGAAACCCTGCGCATTCTCTGGTGGCTGCTGCTCGGTACGCTGCTGATCGGCTTTGCGGTTATGGACGGTTTCGACCTCGGTATCGC
This sequence comes from Dokdonella sp., assembly GCA_039921645.1. GTDB lineage: Bacteria > Pseudomonadota > Gammaproteobacteria > Xanthomonadales > Rhodanobacteraceae > Dokdonella_A. The sequence continues at coordinate 18,915 of JBDSBK010000141.1, read as the reverse complement.
GGCGCTGCTGCGCGTACTTGCGCACGACGACGACGAGCGTCGCGCGCTGCTCGAAACGATCGAACCGGTGTGGGAGGGCAACCAGGTGTGGTTGATTCTCGGCGCCGGCGCGATCTTCGCGGCGTGGCCGCTGCTGTATGCGGCCGCGTTCTCGGGTTTCTACTTTGCGATGTTCCTGTTCCTGCTCGCGTTGATCGCGCGCCCGGTCGGCCTGGGTTTCCGCAACAAGGTCGCCGATCGGCGCTGGCGCGAAACCTGGGACTGGATCCTCAGCGCGTCCGGGCTGGTTCCCGCGTTGATCTGCGGCGTCGCGTTCGGCAACCTGTTCCTCGGCGCGCCATTCCGCTACGACGAAACCTTGCGGCTGACCTATGACGGCGGCTTCCTAGACCTGCTGCGCCCGTTCCCGCTGTTGGCCGGACTCGTGTCGGTCGCGATGATCCTCATGCACGGCGCGGCATGGGCCGCGGTCAAGGCCGATGGCGTGATCGCGCAGCGCGCCGAGCGCGTCATGCGTTACGCCGCGTTCGCTTTCGTCGCCCTTTACATCATTGCGGGCATCTGGCTCGTCCAGGGCGTGACCGGGTACACGATCAGCGATGCGGCGGTCGTCATGGACGCACCGTCCAATCCTTTGCTGAAAAACGTCGTGCATGGCGGCACCTGGCTCGGCAACGGCGCGCTGGGGCGCTGGGCCTGCGTCGCCGCGGGCATCGCGATCCTCGCAGCGCTCGCCGCTCCCTTCCTCGGCCGCGGTCGCCACCATGCCAGCGCGTTCGTTGCGAGCGGGTGCGCGATCGCGGGCACGATCGTCTCGGCCGGATTCGCGCTGTTTCCGTTCCTGCTCCCGTCGAGCCTGGATCCGCGCAGCAGCCTGACAGTCTGGGACGCATCCAGCAGCAAGACCACACTCGGCCTGATGCTGTTGGTCACCGCAGTGCTGTTGCCGATCGTGATCGCGTATACGAGCTGGGTCTACCGCGTGCTGCGCGGACGCATCAGCCTCGAGCACGTCAAACAAACGCACGGCATGTATTGAGGAGCACGACGATGTGGTATTTCAGCTGGATCCTCGGCCTCGGCCTTGCACTCGCGTTCGCGATCCTGAATGCGATGTGGTTCGAGCTGCATGCGGATGAAGCTGCAAAACGCGTAGCCGACGACGAAACGCCGCCGCATTGAGCGCAGCCGCTGAATCGATGCTGTCGCGCGCTGGTTTCAATGCGTGACAGCGTGGCCCGCTTCCGCTAGCGTGCCGCGCCTTCGTCGTTGCAGGAATCCTCGTGATCCGCCTTTCCCGCTGTGCTGCGCTTGCACTTTCGCTCGCGCTTTGCGCCATCCAGACCGTCCAAGCGGCGGACAAGCCTGCCGGACACGAATCGACGAAGACAAAGACGAATTCAGCCGCGCCGACGACGGCCGCGAAATCCAAACCGCACAAGGCGACCGCGCCCGTGCGCGATCCCGACGTCGAACGCTGGATCAATGTCGCCGGTTTCGGCGAAATCGCGCTGTACAAACCCAAGGTCGCCAGCCGCGGCCTGGCGTTGTTTGCATCGGGCGACGGCGGCTGGAACCTCGGCGTCACCGACATGGCACATCAGGCAGCCGCGCTCGGATACTGGGTCGCCGGGTTCAGCACGCCGCAATACCTCAAGGGTCTCGACGCAGGCGCCGGCGCGTGCAGCGATGCCGACGGGGTGCTGGCCAAACTCGGCGACAGCCTCGTGCGCGAGTTGAAGCTGCCGATCGACACACGACCGGTCATCATCGGCTATTCGTCGGGCGCGACCGTGGCCTACACCGCGCTCGCGGCCGACAAGGGCACGTATTTCGGCGGCGGCATGAGCTTGGGATTCTGCCCCGATCTGCTCATCCACCGCGCGTTCTGCCCCGGTCGCGGCGGTCTTACCCAGCATTGGCAGCAGAAGCCGCCGACGTGGGTGTTCGACAAGCGCGAGACCGTCGAGGTGCCGTGGCGCATCCTGCAGGGCGAATCGGATCAGGTCTGCGATCCGAAATTCGCCGGCGAATTCGCCGAGGGACAGAAAGCCTCCAAGGCGGTGATGCTGCCGAAGGTCGGACACGGTTTCGGCGTGCCGAAGAACTGGATGCCGCAATACGTCCAAAGCGTCAAGGATCTGCTCGAAACCACGGCGCGCCACTGAGTCGCCCCGCCGGCTCGTCGGCGCGCTTCGATGCGCGGAGCTAAAATGCGCCGATACTCGAGGATGATTCCTCAAGGATGAGCACTCGCGCATGACCACCGAAACCGCCAGCACCCCCGCTCCTGCCGCGCACGGCTGGGCCGCGCGTCTGCGCTGGCTGGTGCCGATCGCGTTCCTGATTCTGGTCGGCTGGCTGGTCGTACGCGGCATCGACGAGTTCGATCTGCCGGAAATGCAGCGCACCTTGCTCGAAGTGCCGACGTTGCCGGCTGTCGGTGTCGCGTTGCTCGCTCTTTTCGCCGTCGCGTTCACCGGGCTCATCGACGTCGTCATCGCACGCTGGCTGAAGTTGCCGATGCCGGCACGCGAGGTGCTGCGCCTCGCGTTCGTCGCGAACGCACTCGCCAACGTGCTCAATCTTTCCGGCGCCATCGGTTCGGGCGTTCGCCTGCTCGGTTTTTCGGCGCGTCGCATCGAACTGCCGGTCGGCGCCGCGCTGATCGGTCTGCAGGTGCTGTCGCTGCCGTTGGGGCTTTCGGTGATGATCATCGCGACGCTGGCCGGTGGCTCGCTGCCGATCACGCCGAGCGATGCGACGCGCTGGCTCGCCGTCGGCGTGTTGATCGCGGCCGCTTTCTACCTGCCCGCTTTCTTCGTGTTGACCACGCGACGCCGGCTGATGCGCTGGCTGCCGCGCGGCAGCGAACTGCCGCCGATGCGCCTCAAATTCGCGCTTGCTGCGCTGTCATCGCTCGACTGGGTGCTGAGTGCAGCGGTGCTGTACGGCTGCCTTTACATCTCCGGCGCGCACGTGAAAGTCGGGCCATTGCTCGGCAGCTTCGCCGCGGCGCAGACGCTGGGCCTGCTCAGCCTGATTCCGGGCGGCTTCGGCGTGTTCGACGGCCTGATGCTGCTGGCGCTGACCAGCGGCGGCTACGACAGCGCCGCGATCCTGTCGGGCTTGTTCCTGTTTCGCATCGCGTACTACCTGCTGCCGCTGCTCGCGGGCCTGTATGCGGGCTCGGGCATGCTCACCGAGCGCCTGCCCGGCGTCGCGCGCGCCACCGAGCGCCTGCAGACGCATCCGCTGTTCGGCGTGCTCGGATTGCCGGCCAGCCTGCTCGCCGGGCTGGGCATCCGCGTGCTGGCGGTACTCACGTTCGGCGCGGGTCTCGTGCTGCTCGGGTCGGCCGCGATTCCGGCGGTTCACGAACACAGTGTCGTGGTGCGCGCGAACCTGCCGCTTGCGGCCGTCGAGAGCTCCTATTGGCTGTCCATCCTGACCGGCGTGCTGTTGCTCGGTCTAGGTCGCGGCATCGATGGCCGCCTGCGTCTTGCCTATCGTCTCGCGCAGCCGTTGCTCGTGATCAGCGCCGTGTTGGCGGTGACCAAGGGCCTGCACTACGGCGAAGCGCTGTTCCTGCTTGCGATCGCCGTAGTGCTGCGCACGCGCAAGCGCGAATTCACCCAGCGCGCGATGAGCCTGACCTCGCTAACGACCTTCACATGGCTCGCGGGCCTGATCGTCGTGGTGCTCGCATTTTTCGCGATCGGCGTCTGGTCCGTGCTCGGCGACGACAGTTTCGACCTGTGGTATTTCGGTTTCGGCGAGCATTCCTCGCGCATCGCGCGCGGCTTGTTCGCCGCCGTGCTCGGCGTGTTCGCCTATCTGGCCTGGCAATCGTTCGCAGTGCGCCGGCCGCCGCTGAAACTGCCCGACCGCCCCGAACTTGAGCGCGCGCGCGCCGTCTACCTCGAACACGGTGGCGGTGAATTCGCGCATCTTTCCTTCATGCGCGACAAGCATCTGTTCTGGTCTGCCGACAGCCATGCCGTCGTCGCCTACGGAGCCGTGCGCGATCGGCTCGTCGCACTCGGTTCGCCGTGCGGACCGGAAAGCGCGATCAAGCGCGCGATCCTCGATTTCCGTCAGTTCGCCGATGCGCAGGATCGCCTGCCGCTTTTCTACGAGGTGCTGGAGCCGGATCTGTCGCTGTATCACGACCTTGGCTTCGACCTGTTCAAGCTCGGCGAACTCGCCACGATACGCCTCGACGAATTCACGCTCGCAGGCAAGCGCTGGGAAGATCTGCGCCAGGCGGTCAACCGCTCTGCCAAGGAACAACTGACCTTCGAGCTGGTGGAGCCGCCCTTCGACACCGTGCTCATGAGCGAACTCGAACGCGTCTCGGACGCATGGCTCGCCGACAAGGGCGCGCACGAGAAGAGTTTCTCGCTCGGTCATTTCGACGCGGACTATTTCGCCTGGAGCCCGCTCGCACTGGTGCGCCGCTCCGGCGAGCTGATTGCATTCGCCAATGTGCTGCCACCGTACGGACCCAATGGCACTGCCAGCGTCGACCTTATGCGCCACGTCGACGGCGCGCCGCGCGGGACCATGGATTTCCTGTTTGCACGCGTGATGCAGTGGGCCAAGGATCATGGCCATCAGTCCTTCAGTCTCGGCATGGCGCCGCTGTCCGCGGTCGGCGACAACCCGTATGCACGCGTCAACGAACGACTCGCGGCACTCGCGTTCCAGTACGGCAGTCGCTTCTACAACTACCAGGGCTTGCGTCGCTACAAGGAAAAATTCGCGCCGGACTGGGTCGGCTCTTACCTTGCCTACCCGCGTGGAGCGTGGGTTCCGGGGTTGCTGATCGACATCGCGGCGCTGGTTGCCGGCGGCTATCGGCGCTTTCTCATCGGCGGCCGCTGACGCGCCTGACCGGTCAACGTTTCGACGCGAATGCGCCCGTCACCAGCGCGGCGAGGTCATACCTGGCCTTGTGATCGAACAGGCCCGAATGGTCGGCATAGGTCTGGCCGCCCGCGAATTGGGTACGTGCAGATGCCAGACGTATCGCGCGCAGGCATAGCTCCTGGCGCTTCATCGAAATCTCGTTGATCGAATACAGGAACGCGCCGCTGCGCCCGAGTGCCGCCGCGTGGCAATCGAGCTTGTGCTCGTGCTGGCCCGCATAGGCAATATCCTCGACCCAGGTCACGCTGTGGCGCGTCGCGTCGAGAGCGGGTTCGTCGGCATAACGGGCAAGGCTGAAACTGCCGATGTCGCCCTGCTGCGCCGACTGCTGCACGGTGGCCTGCTGCGCGTCGGCAAGAATCAAGTCGCGTGCACGCGTACCGAAATCGTTCTCTGCGACATAGCCGTCACCCAACCACGCGACGTCCACGAACCAGGCATCGTCGTCGGCAAGATTCACGCTCTCGTGCACGAGCCAGCCGATCGTATGGTCGTCGGGGCCGTTGTCGGCGTCGGCATACAGGGTTTGCAGGCTGTCGCGGTCGATGAAGTGGAAATGCGTCGGCACATCGATCGTCGCATGCGCCGGCGCGATCTCGATGCGCCCGTTGCGATACGGCAATTTCGCGAGCGCGATCGAGAAATGCAGCTTGTCGTCGGTTAGTCCGTTGCCGGCACTCGTCGCAGTGTCGGCGTCGTCCGACGCGTCCGCGAAGATCGCAGCGCGCTCGCGCTCCGACACGTGGCTGAATCCCCAGACGATCATTCCACCCCAGATCGCGAGTGCACCCAACGACGCGAACATCGGCGCGCGAATATTGTTTTCTTCCTCGGCCCAGTAGCGCACCAACGCATACAGGCCGGCCGGCCAGAACAACAGCATGACGATTGCGAGCGTGCTGTCCGTGCGCCACAGGCGCGCGACGGCGAGCAAATAAAACAACCCTGCGAGGATCGGCAGCATGCCCAGCAGGTAAATCATCGTGAACATCGGCTCGTTCCCTCAACGCAGGTCGATGCGCGCGATCTGCTCGCGCTTGAGGGTGTATACGGCACCGCCTCCACTGCCGGCGCGCGGCACCCGCAAGGTCAGTCCGCGCGCGTCTGCGGCTGCGACGATGCCACGATGCACGCGTTCGCCGACGGTGACGATGGAAACCTTGCTGCCGACACGTGCGGCAAGCTCGTCGAAACGCAGCCCGCGATTCGCAGCCGCATCGGGCGCGAGCCAGTCGTCATTGGAGATCGTATCGAGCGATGGCGCCACCGCTTGCGCAACCACGGGTGCCGGGGCGGTCACGGCGATCGGCTGCTCCACCGGCAATGCAGCCGCGGCGATGGCTTTGGCGGCTACGTGCTCGGCCTCGATCAGCGCTTCGATGCGACCTTCGTCTTCGTCGATCGTCGCGGCCTGCAATGCGCTCGCGCACAGCAACAGCGCAGCGCTCAATGCACGATTCGACCCGGCATTTCCTCTCACCCGTTCCTCTCCCGATTTGCGGCCAGCGCGTATGAAACCACAAGTCGCAATCGCGATTCGATAGCGCCATCGCTTGAGCGAAATTTCGAGCGTTTCGGGAATGGCTGCAGGCGCAGCCGGAGATCAATGCGGATCGATGCGCTGGATCTGTTCGCGCGGCAGTATGTACGTCGCGCTGCCGCCGCGCCGACTCACCGAGATCGTTACCTGCTTCGCATCCGCCGAACGCACCACGCCGTTGTGGGTGCGCTGGCCACGTGTGAGCACGCGGATACGCGCACCAATCTGATGCGGAAGATCGTCGAAACGGATGCTGCCATCGATGTCTTTCGCCGGGTCCCGCGATACGCCGTTGGCTGCATCGATTTCGGCTTCCGTCGGCGGCGGCGGGGGCGGTTGCAGGGTCACTGTCGCGATCGTGGTCGAAGGTCCGACCGGTGCGGAGGACGGTGCCGAAACATCCTCGAATACGGCTGCGCTCATGGCCGGATCGGTCTGATCGGCGTGCGCGCGCCCAGAGGCCCCAGCGAATACGGCCATGGCTATCGCCACGACGAATGCGACCGTTGCTGGAGCGCTCGCATCAACCCGCTGGCTGTCGTATTGATTCATTCAGCACAAGTATACGGCCGCGCAGGTGAATAGGAGCAGGACTTGCGCGACCTGTTCCACAGAACCGCCTTCTGCTGCCGCCGACATCTATGGGGAAGGGGCCGCGCGAGGATCAGGCAGGCTGCGCACGATCAATGCACCGAGCGCCGCGTAGTCGCCGTCGTAGTGGTGGCCGCCCGGAAGGTCGACTACGTGCACCTGGGACGGCTGCGGCTTGCGGCAGAAACTGTCGTCCTCATCGGCCCCGTGCACGCACACGAGCGGCACTTTCGACGCGGCGATTTCCGCACCGATCGGCAGGGTGTCGTCGTGATGGGTCGAGCCGAACCAGTCGCCGACATGGATCTCGAACACCGCCGCGTCGTCCGGGGAGATCATCACGCCGCCTGCGACATGCTGGCGCAGCGATTCCGGCAGTCGATTGATCATGACCGGCACCAGGCTGGCGCCAAACGAGTAGCCGATCAGTACGAAACGAGCCGCGGGATCCGACTTGCCGTAGTGCGCAATCACGCGCGCGATCGCGGCCGAGGCGGCATCCGGCGTCTGCTTGTGCCAGAAAAACTTGAGCGTCGAAAATCCGATCACGCGCACGCCATGTGCGGTCAGCGCATCGGCAACGCCGCGATCCAGACCGGCCCAGCCGCCATCGCCGGTGATGATGATCGCGATGCGATGCGCGTCTCCGACCGTCGCCGGGATGTCGGTCAGCGGAAGATCGGCGACATCGTCTGGCAGCGCGGTGGTGACCGCGTCCTCGCGCTGGCGCCAGTGCGCGTACGCGACGCCTGGATTCGCTTCCAACGTGCGCGTAGCGAACGGGGTCAGCAGCGCCCAGACTGCGTGCCAAGCCCCCGCGAGCACGGAACCGACGCCGTCGACGCGCGCACCTGTGGCGAACGGTTGTGGCCACCACGTCAACGGCATTCTCGGGACCGGCGTCACATGGATATCGCCGGCATCGCCGGCTGCGGTCATCGCGCCTGCATCGCCCGCGCAAAAAGGCTTCGGCAGGCGGAACGCCGCGTCCCAGCCGAGCGTGAGCAGGCCTTCGAAGGTGCCGGCCGGCGCCTGTGCGGCAAGTGCATAGCCGAAGGTCGCACCCGCTCCGTCGCCGACGACGAGCGGAACGGCGTAGTTCGCGAGGCCTTCGTGGCGTTCGATCCAGTGCGCTACTTCTTCGACGTGGCCGGCGGGGTACGAACATTTGTCCTTGATCGCGGCAAGGCGTTTCACATACGCCGGCAAGTCGATGCCGACCACGAACGCGCCCTGCCGCGCGAGTGCATCGCCGATGCCGTCCTGCCGCGACGTCCAGCCATCGCGATCCGAAAACAACAGCACGGTATGCGCGATGTCGCCGCGCGGACGACTCAGATGCAAGGTGCCGAACAAGCCGTAGTCGTGCGTGGGCGCCGGCACGTCCTCAAGAATCGAGGGTTGCGGCGCGAGCGCTGAAAGGCCCGCATAAAGAAGCGCCAGTAAATTCATCGGCCAGCCGCCATCAGGGTTTCAATTTCATCCGCATCCTTGGGCACGCCAGCCGAGATGACTTCCGGATCGCCGTCGGTGACGACGACATCGTCTTCGATGCGGATGCCGATACCGCGGAATTTCGCCGGCACCGATTTCAGGTCCGGCGCAATGTAGATACCGGGCTCCACCGTCACCACCATGCCGGGTTCGAGGACACGGAATTCACCGTCGATGCGGTAGTCGCCGGCATCGTGCACATCGAGTCCGAGCCAGTGTCCGGTCTTGTGCATGTAGAACTTTCGATAGGTGTGCTCGCGCAGGTTTTTGTCAACACTGCCGGCGAGCAGCCCGAGCCTGCACAGGCCCTTGGTGATCGTGCGCACGGCGGCATCGTGATACGCATCGAACGGCCGACCCGCACGCACCTCGTCGATGCCGGCGAGTTGCGCGGCGAGCACGATGTCGTAGAGCGCACGTTGCTCGGTCGAGTAACGGCCGTTGACCGGAAAAGTGCGCGTGATGTCGGACGCATAGCATTCGTACTCGGCGCCGGCGTCGATCAGCAGCAGATCGCCATCGCGCAGGATCGCGTTGTTGGCGTGATAGTGCAGCACGCACCCATTGGCACCGCCGCCAACGATCGGCTCGTAGCTTGGCACCGCGCCTTCGCGGCGGAACGCATGCAGCAACTCGGCTTCGATTTCGTGCTCGTTCATGCCTGGCCGTGTGGCACGCATCGCGCGCACGTGCGCGTCCGCGGCGATCTTTGCGGCCTTGCGCATCACGCGAAGTTCGCCGCGCGACTTGTACAGGCGCAGGTCGTGCAGCAAATGCGAAAGCGCAACGAACTCATGCGGCGGTTTGGCGCCCTGGCGAATCTGCGCACGCACGCGATTGACCCAGCCGATCAGCTTCAGGTCGAATTCGGTGTCGCGGCCGAAATGGTAGTAGACGCGCGTGCGGCCCTCGATCAGGCCCGGCAGGATGTCGTCGATGTCGTCGATCGGAAACGCATCGTCCATGCCGAGCGCGGCAACCGCACCCTCGGTACCGACGCGCGTGCCGTCCCAGCGCTCGCGTTCGACGTTGCGCTCGCGGCAGAACAGGATGGTTTCGCTGGCGGCGCGACCTGGCACGAGGGCAAGCACGGCGTCCGGCTCTGCGAAGCCGGTGAGGTAGTGGAAATCGCTGTCCTGCCGGTACGGATAATGCGCGTCGTTGTTGCGCACGCGCTCGGGTGCGGCAGCGACGATCACGATGGCCTCGTTGCCAGCCATGCGCATCAACTGTTTGCGCCTGCGCGCGTATTCCTTGGCTTGGATCATGGCGGGCAACGGATTGAACTCGGGCGGGCGGACGGGTTTTGCGATCGTGAACGGGAGCCGGCGAGTGTCGGTGCCACCGGTTCTGCGTGATATGCGGAAAAGCCCATCAGTGCAGTGACCGCGCGGCAACTCGCGCGCGCGCGACGATTTCACGATGCAGCATCGTCGCGCCCATGCACGCAAAATCGAGTACGTCGGTCAGCGCCTGCTCGTCTTCGGTCGCGTCGGAATGCTCCAGACGCGATGCGCCGATCCTGCCGATATCGGCGAGGACTTCGTTCGCATCCGCCGACAACGCCAGTCGCTGGGTGGCGCCGGCCAAACCGAACCCGCCGAGAAACCCGCGACACCAATCGACGAGCGCGTCGGCGCGTAACGCCAATGGCGCGCCAACGGGCGGCAAGAATGGCTCGATCTGCGCGCTTGCACCCTCGAATTGCGCACTGCAATCGCGGAACATTTGCTGCAAGTTCGGATCGCGCGCGAGACGACTGCCATCGGGATCGAGCGCGAGCAGGTCGAGCCAATCGTCGACCGACGCGTGGCCGCCAGCACAGAGAAAGCCCGTCAGGGAACCGTGCAGGTCGCTGACTTCGACGCCGAGGCGCAGCATCGCCAGCGCCCTGGAAAATTCGGAGTAATCGAGACGGGCGTGCATTGCGTTCAGAGGGTGGGACTTCTGCAAGTCTACATCGCAGCTCCCCTGCGCGTGGCGTCATCGCCAGCGTTTGCCTACACTCGCCGCATTCCCAAGATCCCGGAAGCCCGCGCTCATGAAGGGACCCGCGTCGCCATCGGCTCGATCGAGCCGGCGTTTGTGCCGGCGCTTTTTCGTTCTGCTGGCCGCCCTTCTGTTGCCCCTGCTGGCGCACGGCACAGCGGTCCGGCGCGATTTCTATTTCCGCGCGATCGGCGCCGAGCAAGGCTTGGCGCAAAACACCGTGTACGCGTTCCTGCAGGATAGAGCCGGCTTCATATGGCTCGCGACCGGCAGCGGTCTGCAGCAGTTCAACGGTTACGACTTCACCACCTACGAACATTCGGGCGACCGTTCCGATCGCCCGCCGGAAGGTCCGGCATCGGCGCTGGCCGAAGATGGCGATGGCAATCTGTGGATCGGCACGACGGCATTCGGCCTGGTCCGGCGTAGCCAGGGCAGTGGTGCGTTCCAGCACATGACTGCCGCGGGCGCTGCACCGGGTACGTTGAACGTGCAGACAATGTTGTACGTCGCGCAACGCGGACTGTGGGTCGGCAGCGAAGCGGGCCTGAGCCTGATCGATACATCGGATGGTCATGTGCTGCGGACGCTGACGATGGCGGCAAGCGGCCCTCGCGGCTCGCAGATACGCCGACTCTGCCTCGGCGAAGACGGCACCTTGTGGATGGCCTCATCGGCCGGCCTGTTCCGGCTGGCGCCCGACGCCAACGCGCTGGAGCGCGTCGCGGAGGATCGCATCGACGATGCGCGCGACCTGCTGCTGACGCACGACCGTCGCCTGCAAGTAGCCAGTGCAACCGGGCTTTACCAGATCGACGTCGATGGCAATGCCACGCGCACCTGGCCGCTCAACGCGATACGCGCGATCAACGCGTTGACCGAGGATGCGCGTGGCCGGCTGTGGCTGGCGCTTCCGCAACACGGCCTGGCCATACTCGACCTGGCCAGCGGTCAGGCGCAGGCGCTCGAACCCGACAACCGCGTCAGCGGCGGCCTTCCGGATGCAGTGGTGCTCAACCTGCAGGTCGATCGCTCCGGCCTGCTCTGGATCGGTACGCTCGAGCGCGGCGTCATCAAGGTGGATCCGGACGGCACGCCATTCCGCTACGTGACCGATCACGATGCACAGCGCGAACAGACCGCTTCGAACTATATCCGTTCAACCTTCGAGGATCGTGCCGGACGACTCTGGATCGGCACCCTCGGCGATGGCCTGAAGCGTTACGACATCCAGCGCAATCAGTTCGAGTACTACGGCGACGTTCTCGCGAAGGCGGCGCAAAGCGGCAACCAGGTGGTCGTCGTGACGGCATTGGCCAGTGCCGGCGACGACAAACTCTGGCTCGCCACCAATCATGGCGTCGCGCTGTTCGATCCTGCGCGGCGCAACGCGACGTTTCTGCCGCTGGACCCGTCAGCCGCCAGCGGCCTGGCGGACATCGACATCCGAAGCCTGCTGCTCGCCAGCAACGGCAGCCTGTGGATGGGCACGGCGCACGAAGGGCTCGTCGAGCACGATCCGATTGCCAACACGTGGCATACCTATCGTCACGATGCAGGTCCGGGCGCCAGCGGAGGCCTCAGCGATGATCGCGTACTGGCGCTGCACGAGGATTCGGAAGGTCGCATCTGGGCCGGCAACCGCACTGGGCTCAATCTGATCGATCCGGTGAAGCGAAGCGTGCGCGTGTTCCGCAACGATCCGGACGACGTGCATTCGCTCAGCGAAAACGTGGTGCGCTCGATCCACGCGTCGCCCGACGGCACGTTGTGGTTCGGCACGCAAGGCGGGCTCAATCGCCTCGATTCGGTCGATGCACAGCGCGCGCGTTTTACGCAGTGGTTGACGCGCGACGGACTGCCGAGCGGAACCGTATATGCGATCGCCGACGACCGCATGGGGCGGCTGTGGCTCAGCACGAACCGCGGGCTTGCCACCTTCGATCGCGCGACCGCGACCTTCCATCCCTTCACGCTCGCCGACGGGTTGCAAGGCATGGAGTACAACGCTGGTGCCAGTGCGCTGCTTGACAGTGGCGACCTCGTTTTTGGCGGCGTGAGCGGCCTCAACCTGTTTTCCCCGCAGGCGATTGTCGGCAGCCGCTACCCGGCCCCCGTCGTATTCACCAGCGTACGCGTCGGCAATGGCGACAACAGCATCCTGCAAGGCGACAACGAGCTGAACATGGCCATGGCGGATCGCGTGGTCCGCTTCGAGTTTGCTGCGCTCGATTTCACCGCACCCGAACGCAACCGCTTTGCGTACCAGCTCGAAGGCTTCGACGATCACTGGATCGAAGCGGATACACGACGTGATGCCACCTACACGAATCTCGACGCCGGTCGCTACACGTTCAAGGTACGCGGCAGCAACCACGACGGCTTCTGGAACGAGCGTGTTGCGGCGATCGGCCTGCGCGTGGCGCCGCCGTGGTGGCAAAGCGCACTGGCCAAATCCCTATACCTGCTCTTCGCGGCATTCACGTTGCTGCTGTGGTGGCGCGCGTACCGGCTGCGGCGCAGCGCGGAGCGCACTCATCACCACGACCTGCGCGAGCGCGAAGACCGCCTGCGCCTCGCCTTGTGGGGCTCGGGCGACGATTTCTGGGACTGGAACATCTTGCGCGGCGAGTTTGTCGTGACCGGCTCCAGCGACCTGTTCAAGGGCGTTTCGAAGCAACCGGTGATCTATCCCTACGACTGGTTCCGCGAGCACCTGCATCCGGATGACCGCGCCGCGGTCGAGCGACGCCTCGAACAGCACTTCAATCGCGTGACAGCGACGTTCGAGTCGGAACATCGCCTGCGCAACCGCAATGGCGACTGGGTGTGGTCGCTCGCGCGCGGCAAGATCGTCGAGCATGACGAAGACGGCCAGCCACGCCGCATGTGCGGGACCGCACGCGACGTCACCGCCGAGCGCGCAGCCGAGCATGATCGTCGCATCGCGCAGGAAGTCATCCGCAGCATGTCCGAAGCGGTGGCAGTGACGGACCTGGAATTCCGCTTCCTCAGCGTCAACCCCGCCTTCACCAAGATCGCCGGCTGGCGCAACGACGAAGTGACCGGACGCTCGGCCGATCTCCTCAACTGCGCGCAGCATCCGGCGGAACACTACATGGCCTTGCGCGATGCGCTCACGCGCAGCGGCCACTGGCGCGGCGAACTGTGGCAGCGGCGCAAGGACGGCGACGAATTCCTCAGCTGGTCGGAAATTTCCGAGGTGCGCGATGCGAGCGGTATCCGCACGCACTTCGTCAGCGTGATATCGGACATCACCGATCGCAAGCGCACCGAACAGGAACTGCGCTACCTGGCGAACTACGATGCGTTGACGGGGCTGCCCAATCGCACCCTGCTCAGCGAACGCATCGGTCACGCGATCATCCGCGCGCGCCGTGGCGGGCGTCGCGTCGCCGTGCTGTTCCTCGATCTCGATCGCTTCAAGCACGTCAACGATTCGATGGGCCATGCGGCGGGAGATCGCATGCTAAAGGCGGCCGGCAGCCGACTGCGCCAGGTCGTGCGCGAGGGCGACTCCGTCGCGCGCCTGGGCGGCGACGAATTCACCGTGGTGCTCGAGGACATTGCGGGCAGCATCGACGCCGAGCGCATCGCGGAGAAGATCATCGCCGCGTTCGAGGAGCCGCTCGAGCTCGATACCGGGCAGGAAGTCGTGATTTCGCCGTCGATCGGAATCAGCCTGTACCCGGATCACGGCCAGGTGCCGACCGACCTGCTCAAATTCGCCGACACCGCGATGTATCAGGCCAAGGACCATGGCCGCAAAACATTCATGGTCTATACCGAAGCGATGGATGCGGCCGCCCGCTTGCGCGCAACCACGGTCGCCGCGCTGCGCAAGGCCCTCGAGCGCAATGAATTTTCCCTCGTCTACCAACCCAAGCAGTCCCTGCTCGACGAACGCATCACCGGTGTCGAGGCGCTGCTGCGCTGGCGCAGCCGCGATCTGGGCAACGTCTCTCCCGGTGTGTTCATTCCGATCGCCGAGGAAACCGGCCTGATCATCGAGATTGGCGACTGGGTGGTCGCGCAAGCCTGCGCCCAGCTTGCGCAATGGCGCGACGCGGGCATCCGCGATATCAGCATGTCGATCAACGTGTCGGTAGCGCAGCTGCTGCGCGGCGATCTGATCCAGCGCCTGTGCGACGTGCTCGCCGCACACGACATCGCACCGAATCTGATCGAACTGGAGCTGACCGAGAGCATGGTCATGGCCAATGCCGAGCAATCGATCACGACCCTGCGACGACTCAAGGCGATCGGCGTGACCCTTGCCATCGACGATTTCGGTACCGGCTACTCGTCGCTGAGTTACCTCAAGCGCCTGCCGATCGACACGCTGAAGATCGACAAGGAATTCGTCGGCGACCTCACGACCGATCCGGACGATGAGGCGATCACCGCAACGGTGATCACGATGGCACACACGCTCGGTCTGAATGTCGTCGCCGAGGGCGTCGAGCGCCTGGAACAGGTCGAATACCTGCGCGAGCAGGATTGCGACGAGATCCAGGGGCACTGGCTGTCGCTGCCGCTGCCGCCGGAACAGTGCCTCGCGTTCCTGCGCGAGCGCGTGGAACAGCGCCACATTCTGCTCGGCGAGCAGGAGTGAGGCCGCCCGAGCACGCGACGCGAGCGTCGACACCGTCCCTGTTATGCATTCCCGATTCCCGCTATATTCCGGCCCATGTCCGCACATGAACAGAGCCTGCAGGCGATTGGGGAGCGACTCGATCGACTCGTCGAATTGTGTCGAACGCTGCAGGATGAAAATCGCAGCCTTCGCCACAGCCAGGAGCAGCTCGCCGGCGAGCGCGCGCAACTGCTCGCGCGCAACGAGCAGGCGCGCTCGCGCGTCGAGGCGATGATCATGCGTCTCAAATCACTGGAGCAAAACAGCGCATGAGCTCGCTGCGGACGGGATACCCGGCATGAGCGCCAGCGAACCGGTTGCCATCAACATCCTCGATCGGGAAGTGCTGATTGCCTGCACGCCCGAGGAGCGCCCCAGCCTGCTCGAGGCAGCGCGTTATCTCGACGCGAAAATGCGCGAGATGCGCAACAACGCTCGCTCGGCCACACTCGACCGCATCGCGATCCTCGCCGCGCTGAACATCAGCCACGAGCTGCTCGGCGAGCGCCGGCGTGAGTCCACCGACGACGCACGCTTGGCAGAGAAACTGCAAGCCTTGAACGCAACGCTTGAACGCGCATTGCCCGGCTCACTACAATAGCGACAGGCGTCCTCTGCGGTGCCCGGCAGCGCACTCTTACATATTGCCTTGTTCCTATTGACGACCCGGGATTGCGAAGCGAATACCTGTGTGCATGTCCGCCCCGTGCGGAAAGCCTGACGGTATCGCCAGCCCTCCCACCTGATCCCTTTTGGATCAAGGTCGTTCGATGCGCACCGACACCGGCGGAGGGCGTCTTTTTGCTGACGCCAACTCCGCACGCTGCAGATCTCCGTCTGGAGAATCATCGATGAACGCCGAAGCGCCCGCGCGCACCGTCCTGCGCACGCAATTGCGCGCGCGCCGTGGCGCACTGACGCCCGGTGAACGCATTTTCGCTGCGCAAGCGCTGGTCGAGTCGCTCGAGCAGCTACCCGAGTTCCTCACCGACCAGCGCATCGCCGGCTACTGGGCGGTTGCCGGCGAACTGCCGCTCGCCGCATTGATCCAGGGCTTGCGCGCACGCGGCCAGACGTATCACTTGCCCGTTGTCGGCAACGACCGGCATCTGGAATTCGCCGCGTGGCAACCCGGTGGCGCAATCGCGGCGAATCGCTACGGCATACCGGAACCCGTGTGTGCCGCGAACGATATGGTTGCACCTGACCAGCTGGATGTCGTGCTGCTGCCTCTGCTCGGTTTCGACCGCGCCGGCAACCGCCTAGGTTTTGGCGGCGGCTACTATGATCGCAGTTTTGCGTTCCTGCACGAACGGAGCGCGCGCGGCAAGCCGCTGCTCGTCGGTATCGGCTATGCACTGCAGGAAGTCCCGTCGATCGAGGCGATGCCCTGGGACGTGCGCCTCGACTACATCGCGACCGAACAGGAACTGATCGAGTGCGTGTCGTCGACCTCGACCTGAACGAGCGCGTCGGTGACGAGCTGCGCTTTGCCGAAACGGCATTGGTCGCGATTCCTGCGAGAGCCCTGCTAAAGTTCCCCGTTCTCGGCAAGACAACGGCAGCCCCGCATGCACCATTGGTTGATGAAATCGGAGCCCGACGCGTTTTCGATCGATGATCTCGCGCGCGTCAAAACCGAGCCCTGGACCGGCGTGCGCAATTACCAGGCGCGCAATTTCATGCGCGACGGCATGAGTGTCGGCGACGGTGTGCTGTTCTATCACTCCAGTTGCCCCGAGCCCGGCATCGTCGGCGTCGCCGAGGTGGTCACCACCGCTTACCCTGATCCCACCCAGTTCCAGCGCAAGAGTCCGTATTTCGACGCGAACAGCTCGCCCGAGAATCCGCGCTGGATGCTGGTCGACGTGACGTTCAAGCGGAAATTCACGCGCACCGTTACGCTCGAGGAAATGAAGATCCAGCCGCGCCTCGATGAATTCGTCCTGCTTCGTCGGGGCAATCGCCTGTCGATCCTGCCCGTGACGAAATCGCAATGGGAATTCATCCTCGCGCTGGAGAAGAAGCCATGACGGCGGACAATCGCGCACCGCTCCACGGCGCGGGTGCCAAAATGGCGCAAACCGCCGCGGAAGCCCGTTCTGCGCACCGAACGCAAGCGGCATGCCCGACGCTGTCACGGAGAATCCAATGACGAAGGACGAAGAAAAGCGCCTGGCCGGCCGCGCTGCACTGCGCTATGTGGAAGACGGCATGATCGTCGGCGTCGGCACCGGCTCGACCGTGGCGCATTTCATCGACGCGCTGGCCGAACGCAAGTATGCGATCGAAGGCGCGGTCTCGAGCTCGGAGCAATCCACCCTGCAACTGCAGCGGCACGGAATCCGTGTGCTCGATCTCAACAGTGCCGGCGACCTGCCCCTGTATGTCGACGGTGCCGACGAGTGCGATCGCAATCGCTGCCTGATCAAGGGCGGCGGTGCGGCCCTGACGCGCGAAAAGATCATCGCAGCCGCGTCCAAGGTCTTCGTCTGCATCATCGACGCGGCCAAGCGCGTCGATGTGCTCGGCCGCTTTCCGCTGCCGATCGAGGTGATTCCGATGGCGCGCAGCTATGTCGCTCGCGAAATCGTCAAGCGAGGCGGCCAGCCGGTCTGGCGCGATGGCGTCGTCACCGACAATGGCAACTGGATTCTCGACGTCCACGGCCTCACGATTGCTGCGCCCGCCGACCTCGAGCGCGATCTCAACCAGGTCGCCGGCGTCGTCGCGGTCGGCCTGTTCGCGCAGCGCCGCGCCGACATCGTGCTCATTGGCGCCGAGGAAATGAACTGACCGATCGACACTGGGCAATTCGTCACCGCAAACGTCATCATGCCGATGTCCCTTTGCATGCGGATTTCCCGTGATACTCGGGAATGGGCGGATCGAACGGCCCTACATGCCCTGGAGGAATGATGAACCGTGCCGACGAATTGATTCCTGGCGCGCAGCTACGTCGCACCGCACTCGCCACGGCGGTCGCCGCGCTGCTCCTGGCTTGTACGCCGCGTATCGATGCAGCCGCAACGACGACCGATGTTTCATGGTTGCGCATGCGCGCCGACCCGGCGCGGCGCATCTTTGCAGCCTTGCCTGTGCAGCGTTCCCCGGCTCGCTCGACTGCTCCAGCGGCCATCACCGCGGTCGAAAATTGCGCCGACGACGGCGTCGGCAGCCTGCGAAAGACGATCAAGGATGCCAGCGATGGCGACACGATCGACCTGACGAAACTGAACTGCGCCACGATCACGCTCGAAACCGGCGCAATCGTGATTCCGGTCGACAGCCTGACCTTGCTCGGTCCCGGCCGCTCTGTGCTCGCCATCGATGGCAACCAGCGCGACCGCGTTTTCATCCATCCCCACGGTGGCGCACTTACCTTCAGCGAATTGACGGTCCGTCGCGGCCGTGATCGCGAAAGCGGCTTCGATGTCGCTGGCGGCGGCTGTATCGCATCCGCGGGCTATCTGACCCTCGATGCGACCACGGTTACAGGTTGCTACGCCGGCGGTGAGGGTGCCTATGGTGGCGGAATCTATGCGTACTCGCTGACGATGTCGAACAGCACGCTCTCGGACAACGTCGCCAAGGGCGTGCATGAGGCAGCCGGTACCGCCGCGTTCGGCGGCGGTGCATTCGTCTATGCGATGGATTTGCAGGACAGCACGGTGTCCGGCAACCGCGCCGTGCACGAAGTCAGCGCAGGACG
>JBDSBK010000140.1:0-10278 GCA_039921645.1 Dokdonella sp. | reverse complement strand
CCATCCCCGGCGCACAAGCTCTCGTTATCGGCGCATCACTGAGTGCTGCAGCTGCACTCGCTCATCTCGCATGCATCGTCCTGGGGGCACCAGCCTACCGGTTCATGGGCGCCGGCGAGCGCATGGCCCGCGCCGCCGAGGCGGGTCGAGCCCGACCCACATGGGTGACGGTTGCGATTTCAGGGGTGCTTTTGATCTGGGCGGCATACGCGCTGAGCGCGGCCGGCGTCATCGGTCGCTTGCCGCTCAGCCGTGTCGTATTGCCCGCGATCTGCGCCGTCTATCTTGGCCGTGCCATCGCGTTTCCATGGCTGAAACGCGCGTTCCCGGAGAACTCGCGCACGTTCTGGTGGATCTCCTCGGGCATCTGCCTCGTCATCGGCTTGGTCCATCTCTGCGGCGTCGTCTCCGTGTGGCATACGCTGTGAAGCATTGCACCATCGCAGTAGTCGACAACGGCACCTGCCCCGATCAATCGAAGCCGTATTTGAAAATCGTGTCGGACATTTCATAGGCACCAATGTCGCAACTGCTGCCGAACGCGCGACCGATGCCGCGCTGATCGACGCCGCCCACCGGCACGCTGTCGCAGCCAGCCGCAAGGCCTGCATCGATTGCGGGGCTGCCCGCGAGCAAGGCATGCGTCAGCGTGTTGCCGCCGTTGTCGGCAAGCACGCCCAGCAACACGTTGATGCCGGTGTGATCGCCGGGTTGATCGAGCCCGATGCACGAGGTGTCGTCGGACAGGTTGTGCCCGAACGAAACGATGGCCGGGTTGGTCAGCGACATCGTGCAGTTGTCCTGGCCCGGTGTGCTGATGATGCTGTTCTGCAAGGTCAAGTCGCCGTATTTGTACAGGTCCTTGCCGTTCGGGTTGTTGGCGAGCGTGACGTTCGTCGCGATCACGCTTCCCATTTCGTCGATGTACAAACCCCCACCCTGACTGGCCACGTTGTCTCTGATCGTGACGTTGCCCATCGTCGTCGTGCCCGGGCCGGTGACCCATAGTCCACCGCCATGATTGGCGGCGTTGTTGTTCGTGATCAGCGTGCGCGTGATGGTCGAGCTGATGCTGCTGTGCAGCCAGAGGCCTGCACCATCCGTGTTCACCACGCTGTTTTCGATGCGGCAGCGGTCGATCTTCGCGGAGTTGGTGACGTAAGCGCCGCCGCCTTTTTGGCCGGCGTTGTTGCTTATCATGCGAACGCTGTCGAGTTGCAGGATCTGCGTGTAGATCGCGCCGCCAAGGCCTGCCGAATTGTATGTGAACGCGCTGTTCGACACGGTCGCGAAAATATCGGTACGGATGGCGCCGCCTTGCGCCGCCATGTTCGACTCGAACGAAGCCTGCTGGACCTCCACCGATTTCGCGCGGATGGCGCCACCGTCATTCGTGGCCGTATTGAGATTGAACGCGCCACCGGTCACGTGAGGCACGGCCGTGCTGCCGACGCCGATCGCCCCGCCGCTATCGGCGGTGTTGAGCATGAAGTCCGAATGGAAGATCGCGAGCGACGTGCTGGAGGAGCTGAAAATCGCGCCACCTTGACCGCTAGCTTGGTCGTTGCTGAATTGCGAGTCGCTGCTCAACAGAAAGCCGCTGCCCGCATTGAAGACGCCGCCGCCATCACCCGTGGATGCGTTCGAACTGATTTTGCTGTGGTTCTCGATGTAGACGGAGCCGTCGACGTTATAGATGCCGCCACCGTTGGGCGCTACGTTCGTCATCACGCGTGAATTGTCGAGCAGCATCGAGTGGTTGGCATCGACGAACAGCGCGCCGCCGCCGATCAGGGTGGCGGCATTGCCGTTGAAGTCACTGTCGATGATCGAGAGATTGCCACCGTTGTAGATCCCACCGCCCGCGTTGGCGGAATTACCCGAGACGACCATGCCCGAAAGACTGACCACGCCCTCATCGTTGAGGATGCCGCCACCCGCACCATCGATGGAACCTCCCGAGATCACGAAGTCGACGAGGTCGACGCTGGCGGCGTGTACTTCGATTACGCGCTGGCCCGCCACCTGCTGGTGGACGACCGGTTTCGTGCCATTGCCTCCGTCCGGGCGAATGCGCAAACCAATACCGGCGATCAGCGGCTGGGCGAGGACGTCGAGATCACCCTGATTGTCGCCGGTGCCTGCGATGCTGAGGTTATAAGTGGAGGACATGGCGAGCACGATGGCGTCGGTCACGTTGGCCGAGCCCCCTTCGCATTCGCCGGTGACAGGGCTGAACACCGTATTGGTGTTGGCGTTCGCCAGCGCCTCGCGCAGCGAACAGGCGTGATCGAACGCATCCATCACATCCGCGGTCGTGGTCACCGCAATCGTGTTTTCCGGCTCACCCGCGTTCACGTGAAGAGCGGCTGCGCAAAGGGTCGCCAACAGCACACCGCTGACGAGGGAATGGCGACGCTTCATGGCCTTCTCCGCTGGCAGGCGGTGGGCAGGTTGCCGCGACCGCAAGGCGCCATTGCTGGCGTCCTGCCTTAACGTACGCAACGGAGCGGGCGCACGGATCACATGGTTGGAAGGATGTTTTCCGGACCGCCCGTCGCAGGATGCGGTCCCGATTCGATCGATGACGCGACTACTGCGGCGTCGCCGCCGAAACGTAGGCTTCCTTCAACTTCGTCGCGCATTCCTCGCAACACACTTCGACGGTCTTGCCGCCGAGCTTCACGTTGATCTGGCTGCCATCGAGCGGGCAATCGCAGGCGGCACAGGTTTTTTGCGTCATGGCAGGGTTCCTTTGTCAGTTTTGGTGTGGGCAATTGTGCGCCGGCCGCGCGCGGCCTGCTGTCGAATTCTTCAGCGATCGACGTCGTCGCGACGGCGACGCGCAATCACGGCTTCGCGAAACTCCGATGGCGATCGCCCGTACGCCTGCTGGAACGCGGCGCTGAAGTGGCTGTGGCTTGAGAAGCCAAGCTCCAGGCCCAGCTGGCCGAGGTCGTCGATCTCGCCGATGCGGTCGAGCGCACGCGCGAGGCGCAGGCGCAATTGGTAGCGATACAGCGGCAGGCCTTCGACCTGCTGGAACACCTGCGTGAGGTAGACCGGCGAGACGCCGATCTGCGCAGCGATTTCGGCGAGCGTCCAGCGTCGCGACAGATCGCTGGCGACGACCAGCTTGGTGCGGTCGACGAGTCGCTGGCGCCCGCTGGTCGAACCTGCTGCATGCGCGGTGCGCGGACCGAGCGCGCGTTGTACAAGGGTGAGCGCAAGGCTCTCCGCTTCCAGCGGTTCGGCGATGCCTTCGCGCAGGCTATGACGCAGCATCGCGACCAGCGCCTGCGCGCGCGCATCGATGCGCAGGCGTTGCAATGCGAACGCGAAGTCCGTGCCGTCGCGCAACAAGACCGGCGGCGTAACCTCGCGCAGCATCGATTCTTCGACCTGCACAACGAGACTGCCATCGCCGCCGGGCACCGGATGATGCGTGCGGTAACTCGCGCGCACATTCGACAGCAGCACCTGGCCCGCTTCGGCGACGCACAAATCCTCGCCTTCATGGCGCACCCACAGCCCGCGATACGGAAAGACCAGGTGCACGCTTTCGTGCCACGGCGCGTCGTGCGCATGCTCGCCGACGCCATCGCAGACGCTGTCCCAGACAGTGACAATCTCCGTGCACAGCAGGGATTCGAACTGGAAGCCGCTCATGCGCGCATGCTCGCATGGCGCCTTGTCGCGTCACGAGCCATCATCGGCGACCCGTGCCCATGACTGAGTTCAAGGCAAGCCCTCGGGCGCGATCAGGCCGGCGCCCATGCCTCTCCTTCAGCCGGCCGAAGCCGGCACCGGTCTCTTCACGCGGAGACATAAATCGCGTGCGCCTGCGCCTGCAACGCCTGCATCGCCTGCGCATACGGACCGGGGCCATGGCTGACGCGCGCAACGCCGCAGCGCGCAAGCACATCGAGCGGTGGCGTCGCCGAGCCGACCATGATGTTGAGCGGCAATGGCGATGCCTTCGCGAGGCGTTCAATCAGCGCGGCATCGGCGAGTCCGGGCACGAACAAACCGTCGGCGCCCGCATCGGCATAGGCGCGCGCGCGTTCAAGCGCGTGCTCGACCGCCGCATTGTCGTGCGGCACGCCTTTCTGGAAAAACACGTCGGTACGCAGGTTGATGAAAAAGCGCTTGCCGTGCGCATCTGCCGCCTTGCGTGCCGCACGCACGCGCGCGACCTGGTCGGCGATGTCGCGCAACGAGCCATCCGCGATCGTGTCCTCGATATTGCACCCGATGGCACCGGCGTCGATCGCACGAACAATCGTCGATGCAACACCGCCGGCGTCGGCGCCGTAGCCGCGCTCAAGGTCGACGCTGACCGGCACCGTCACCGCGGCAACGATGCGGCGAAGGTTGTCGATCGCGAGGTCGAGCGGCAACTGTTCGCCATCGGGATAGCCGTTCGCGGCGGCGACCGACCAGCTGCCGGTCGCGATCGCGGGCGCACCGCCTTTGGCAACCGCCGCGGCGCTTCCCGCATCCCATGCGTTGAGCAGCACGAACGGGCGTCCGCGCACATGCAGCGAATGGAAGGTTTCGGCTTTGTGCAAATTCGTCGTCATCGTGATGTCCTCAAGTCAGTTGCCAATGTGCACGCAGTTCGCGATTGAAGTCGCGCCAGCGTTCTTCGGGAAAAAAAAGGCGCGCGCCATCGAACTCGACGCGACGGCGCGTACCGGGAATGGTGTCGGCGAGCCAGTTCGACCAGGCGGCATCGAAATAGATATCGTCGTTGCCCCACACTATCAAGGTTGGCGCGCGCAGCGTGCGCAACCCGGGTTCGACACGCAGCGTGTGCACCGGATCGAACGCGGCGAGGAAGCGCTCGAGATCGCGCGTGCGCTGTTCGCTGCGCAGGTGCGGCCGCAGGTAGATTTCGATCGTTTCATCACTCACTTTTTGCGCATCCTCGTAGGCGGGGCCGAGCGCCTGCTCCGCGCGATAGACGCTCTTGTCCGCGAGCATCGCACCGAGCGCACCCGGCAGCCCACCCGCGGCGGCCATGTCGAGCACGGGCCTGAATGCTTCCGGCGGCCAGTTGTCGTGGGTGTCGCAGTTGGTCAATGTGAGGCTGCGCACGCGCTCCGGGTACGTCGCCGCGAAGATCTGCGCGATGCCGCCACCGCTGTCGTTGCCGACGAGATCGACCTGGTCGACACCAAGCGCATCGAGGAATTCGCACAGCATGCGCGCGTTTGCGGTGACCGAAACATCCTGGGTCGGCGCGATCTCGGTCTCGCCATGGGCGAGCAGATCGGGTGCGATGCAGCGGCGCACGTCCGACAATTCGGCCAGCTGATGTCGCCAGAGATAACCGTTCAACAGAACACCGTGCACGAACAGAGCGACGGGTCCCGAGCCTTGCTCGATGTAGCCGATGGATCCCGACGGCGTCTGGACGCTGCGTTGTTGCCACTGACTCATGATGTGTTCCTCGATGATGATGGATTGCCGGGTCGCGACGTGCTCTGCTCGCCGATCCCGATGCGTCGACGCCGGGCAGCGCGACGGGAAGCAGTGGACCATCGGCACCATCGAGAGGGTTATCAGGTTCTTTAGCGACCTGGGTTCGGCGTCAACGCGCGCGTTGTCGGAGCAACCGCATCGCGGCTGAAGGCGCTCCCACAGGATTCGCGCACCAGGGTTGGCGCAGTTGGATTTCGCAGCCGGTTGGCGCACAAGGGTCCACGTAAGGATTCCTGCGCGCGGAAACCGGCGATCGCGTGCATAAGCGGAACATCGCGCAGCGAGGCTGGCGACGCCGGGATGGCTGAGAGCATGCGTCGCTTGTGTGGGAGCGACTTCAGTCGCGATGCTTTTTGCAGGGATGCGGATTGACGCGCGCCGCGACGGATTGTCGCACCCGACCTGCGATAGCAGCGCTGCGTCATCGCGCAGGATCTGCCCTGCCACGGGGATGAACGCACAACTCCGCCGCGAGGCAGTCGATCCCGAGAATGACAACGTTTTCATTGGCGGCGCCATGCGGTTTGGCGGTTGCCATGGGTGGCGCACGACGACGCAGGCGTGTCGCACCCCGCCTTGCATGCTCGCAGGGGCGCGGCTACCGTGCCTTCATCCTCCCTTTTCACACGGGCGCTCGCGCCCGGACTCCATGACCAGCCAGCTCAAAAGCCTGAACGACTGGGTCGACGACGTCGCCCGGCTGACCCAACCCGACAATATCCATTGGTGCGACGGCTCGGAAGCGGAAAGCGCAGCGTTGACCGCGCAGATGCTCGCCGATGGCACCCTGTTGCCGCTCAATCCGCAAACGCATCCGAATTGCTACCTGCATCGTTCGCACCCGTCGGACGTCGCGCGTGTCGAGCACCTGACGCTGGTGTGCACGAAGAAGGAAGAGGACGCCGGCCCGAACAACCACTGGATGGATCCGGCCCAGGCGCACGCGAAAGTCGACGCCCTGTTCGCCGGGTGCATGAAGGGCCGCACGCTGTACGTGATTCCGTACTGCATGGGCCCGATCGATTCACCGATCTCACGCTGCGGCGTCGAGATCACGGACAGCCCCTACGTCGTCGCCAACATGCGCATCATGACGCGCATGGGTGCGCCGGCACTTGCACGCATCGAGCGCGAAGGGACTTTCGTCAAAGGCCTGCATTCGGTCGGTGAACTGGATCCGGAGAAACGCTACATCATGCATTTCCCCGACGAGCTCTCGATCAAATCGATCGGTTCGGGCTATGGCGGCAATGCGCTGCTTGGAAAGAAATGCCACGCTCTGCGCATTGGAAGCTTCCAGGCAAAGAGCGAAGGCTGGCTCGCCGAGCACATGCTCATCGTCGGCGTCGAGAATCCGAAGGGCGAGACGCACTACATCGCCGCCGCATTTCCGTCGGCGTGCGGCAAGACGAATCTGTCGATGCTGATTCCGCCCGAGGGTTATCGCGAGCTGGGCTGGAAAGTGTGGACGGTTGGCGACGACATCTGCTGGATGAAACCCGGCGCGGACGGACGCCTCTACGCGATCAATCCGGAAGCGGGTTATTTCGGCGTAGCACCCGGCACGAGCCAGGCGACCAACCCGAATGCGCTGGCGACGATCCAGCGCGACACGATCTACACGAATGTCGCGGTTACGGCCGACAACCAGCCATGGTGGGAAGGTCTGCCCGGCGTGCCGGTGACGGATTGGCAGGGTCGTCCCTACGATCCCGCAAACGGTCCCGCGGCGCATCCCAATTCACGCTTCACCGTGTCGGCGAAGCAGTGCCCGAGCTGGTCGGCGCATGCGGAAGATGCGCAAGGCGTGCCGATTTCGGCGATCGTGTTCGGTGGTCGTCGCCCGTCGCTGGTTCCGCTCGTGTTCGAAGCGCGCGACTGGGCACACGGCGTGCTGGTCGGCGCCTCGATGGGTTCGGAGACGACGGCTGCGGCGACGGGGGCCGTGGGCGTGCTGCGTCGCGATTCGATGGCGATGAAACCATTCTGTGGCTACAACTACGGCGACTATTTCGCGCACTGGCTGTCGTTCGACAAGGCCGGTGCGAAGCTGCCGAAGATCTTCCACGTCAACTGGTTCCGCAAGGGTGCCGACGGCAAATTCCTCTGGCCCGGTTTCGGCGACAACCTGCGCGTGCTGGAATGGATCATCGACCGCTGCAAGGGTACCGCGAATGCCATCGAGACCCCGATCGGCTTCCTGCCGGTTCGGCGTGAACTGGATCTTGAAGGTCTCGATCTCGATCCGGCTGCGCTCGATGCCCTGCTCGATGTCGACACACGAGCCTGGGCCGACGAAGTCGCGGATATCGGCCACTATCTCGAATCGTTCGGTGCGCGGGCTCCGGCGAGATTGCGCGCCGAACAGCAGCGCATCGCGCAGGCGCTGGCCGAGGCCGGTGCGCCGGCACGCAAGCTTGCCGCGGTCTGAACCGCTTTTCTGAAGCCCCGGCAGCGCAGGCGATCTAAACCCTGCGCTGCCTTCGGGCATCCAAGCTGGCAAGATGAGTACCTGCCTTGCCATGCCCCTGACGATGAGCGATGTGCCCCGGGCCGAAGTCGTCACCGAATCGGCCGACAACGACCTGGTCCGCCGCGCGGCCGCTGGCGACATGCGCGCATTCGAGACCCTGTATCGCCGCCATGCAAGCCGCGTGCACGGCGCGGTGTGGCGCCTCAGCGGCATGAATCAGGCGCGCGCCGAAGAACTGACCCAGGAAGCCTTCGTGCGCGCCTGGCAGAAACTCGGCAGTTTTCGTTTCGAGAGCGCTTTTTCGACGTGGCTGCATCGGCTTGCCGTGAATGTGGCACTGATGGATCTGCGTTCGCGGGATCCGGAGGATACGGTCGAAAACGACGTGCTCGAAGCCGCGTTCGATCCGGTCACCCCGTTCTGTGCCGGCGAGCGCGCCGATCTCGAACAGGCGGTATCCAGGTTGCCCCCGCGCGCACGTGCCGTGCTCGTGTTGCATGATGTGGAAGGTTGGAAGCACGAGGAGATCGGCCGCGAACTCGGCATGGCGATCGGCTCGTCGAAAGCACAATTGCATCGCGCGCGCGGTCTGCTGCGCAAGATGCTCGGAGAAGCCGCATGACCGATTTTGAAATCCAGCGTCGCCTGCGCGAGATGAACGCGCCGCTTCCGCCGCAGAATGATCTGTGGTCGGGCATCGCCGCGCGCATCGCCGCCGAGGGAGCCCTCGCGCATACGGCGCGCCGAAGCCGCCGCTGGCTGCCGCTCGCCGCAGCCGCGGCATTGCTGGTGGCGGTCGCCACCGGCTCGGTCGTGCTCGGCATGCGCGGCTCCGAACAGACCCTCGCGATGCAGGCAGGCAGCGGCGATTCGAATGGCAATGGCGCGGCAACGATTTCGGCGCAGAAGCTGCGCGAGTTCACGCGTGGCACACGCGACTATTCACGCGCACCCGGCGGCGATCCACGCCTCGTCGGTGCCGCCGTCGTGCTCGACGCTGCGCATGCCGAACTCGAGCAGGCGCTGGAACAGCGTCCCGATGCGGTCTTTCTGGTCAGCTTGTTGAACCGCACGAATGCGCGGCGCATGAAACTCGATCATTTCGGCGCGAACGCCGGCTAGTCTCTGGAGTACGCACGATGAAATACCGATCGACGAAGCATCCATCGATTCCGGCCTTCGCCGCCTTGCTGCTGGTTGCCGGCAATGCCATCGCCGGCACGCCGATCAGCGAGACTCGCGCCGTCAGCGCGGACGCACGCATCGACGTATCGAACATCAAGGGCAGCGTCACGGTCAGTGGCTGGGACAAATCCGAGGTCGCGATCAGCGGCACGCTTGGCGACGGCGCGAAGGCGCTTGCGGTCGAAGGCGGCGGCGATCACCTCACGATCAAGGTGCAGACGCCGGACAAGCAAGGCTGGTTCAGCTGGAGCGCGGACACACGCATGGGCGATACAGTGCTCGAGATCAAGGTGCCAAAATCCGCCGAGATGAAGATCGAAGTCGTGAGCGCGGACGTGAACCTGTCCGGCGTCGCAGGGCGCTCGCTCAAGGTCGACGGCGTCAGCGGCAAGCAGCACCTGGACAGCGGCGCGAAGGAAGTCGAAGTCGGCAGCGTCAGCGGCAACATCGACCTCGTCGGCGGCAGCACGCGCACGCACATGGAAACCGTCTCGGGCAACATCCGCGCACGCGGACTCAATGGCCAGATCAAGCTCGAGACCGTCTCCGGCGACATCGACGCGGAAAACAGCGGCTACCGCGACATCAACGCGGGCACGGTGTCGGGCGACATCACGCTGCGCGGCAAACCCGACAGCGGCGTGCGCGTCGACGTCGAAACCATGAGCGGTGACGTGCATTTGTTTCTGCCCGGCGACGCATCGACACGTCTGCGCGCGTCGAGCTTCAGTGGCAGCATCCGCAGTGATTTCGGCTCGGTCAAGGAACCGGAACACGGCCCCGGCAGCAGCCTCGAAACCACCAATGGCGGCGGCGACGGGCAGGTCAAGATCGAGACTTTCAGCGGCGACATCGAGATTCGCAAGCCGTAGCGATTGCTGAGACCGCGATCCGCGGGAGCAACTTCAGCCGCGATGCCTCATGCGGACTTGAGCGAGCGCATCGCGCCTTCCGGCGCTTCCACATCGCCGCTTGCAGCAGGAGAGCTGGCAACCGCGATGCTTGCTGCTTCACGGCTGACACCATCCCCACCTAAATCCTCCCCTTGAAGGGGAGGACTTCAAAGCAGCGCGCTGGCCGTCGCCTTCAAGCGAAGCGATGTGGAAGCCCTCCCCTTCAAGGGGAGAGTTGGG
>JBDSBK010000139.1:0-4884 GCA_039921645.1 Dokdonella sp. | reverse complement strand
GGGCTTCAGCAGGAGCGTGACGGTCCACATGCCGAGCATCGCCTGCAGGATCACCACCGCGAATGCGACGACTGCGACGCGCCACGGCGCACTGCGATCGAGGCGCGACGCAGCGAACAGCGGCAATGCGATCGCGATCGAAGAAAGCATCGCCGAGGCGACATACGCGCCCTTGATGTAGGCAACGATGCCAAGTGCCGCCGCAAGTGCTGCAACCAGCAATGCGGCAAGCAGGGCGCGGCGGCGCCACGCCGCAAGCAGGGCAAGCGCGAACACGAGGACACCGAGCGTGCCCGCGATCATGCGATGCACCTGTTCGCGCCAGGCCTTGTGCGTCTCGAAGGGGCGGTCCGGGAATGCGGCATTGGCGCGCGCAATGTCCTGCTCGTGGCCGGGCCAGGTCGCCTGGCCGTAACACGTCGGCCAATCGGGACATGACAGGCCCGCGTTCGAAAGCCGCACGAACGCGCCGAACACGATCACCAGGAACGCGAACAGCGTGGCGAACGCGGCGATGCGCGCGGGCGTCAACAGTGTGCGCATCGTCATCAACTCTTGACCACCCGTTCCAGATCCTTCCGCAGCTTGTTGGCGTCGTAGCCGACCGGATAGCGCAGCACGAGGAAGCCGTGCGGATCGGCGAATGCGACGGCAACCGTATCCGGCGCAGCCGGGCGCAGGTTCGCGAGCTTCGCGTCGACATCGCGCGCGGTCGCGACGGGTTTGAGATCCGCGAGCGTTGCTGCCGGAATGCCATCATCGAGCACGACGATGCGGACCCGGAACGTATTCTGGTTCAGCGTCAGTCGCGCACGGCGCAGTTCGTCGATGCGGGCGAGGCATTGTTTCGCGCAATCGGGGCCGGTGATCGCGAAGATCGTCCACGACCAGTCTTCGTTCTTCCATGCGAGCGGCGTGCCGTCGGCGAGCACGAATCGCGCAGCAGTCAGGTCCTGCGGCGATTCGATCAACTCGCCATAATTGCGCGTGCCCGCAGGCCGCCAACCGAGGGCGTTGAGTACGTAGGCAGTCACCAGCGGCGCCGCGAACAGGGCCAGGATCAGGATCATGCCAATGCGGTTGCGCATGCGCGGGGTCATTGCGGTTCCTCTTGCTTGCGCCAGTGCAGGATCACGAACGTCGCAGCGCAGACGACGGCGAACAGGAACCACGTGAACGCGTAGGCGAGATGGCGTTCGGGTGGAAACACCTCGGGCTTCCACTCGCGCACGAAGGCATCGCCCGAGGCATCGCCGCTCGTCGGCATCAGCAGCAGCACGCGCTCATCTAGTGGATGGCCGAGGTCGGCCGCGACTTCGGCGATGTCGACGTAGATACTGGTTTTCGGCCAGGTCTGCTGTTGCGGCAGCGCATTGCCGCCCAGGCGCAGGCCCGCACCCGGCGGCGGCGCGTACAACGCGGTCAACGTCTGCTCGCCAGCCGGCGGCGACGGGACTTGCGGGTGAGCGCCGCGCGCATCGCGCGCGAGGAAGCCACGGTTCGCCAGCAGTGGCAGGCTGCCATCGGTCGGCTCGAACACGTCGAACACCATCACGCCCGCGCGTCCGTCGCGCACCTGGTTGTCGAGGATGTAGGCGTGTTGCGGGTCGTAGCGCCCGCTGATGCGCACCAGCGGATAACGCAGCGCGGTCTTCTGCTGGCGGGCTTGCTCGATGGCGACCGGCACCTGCTGGGCGGCGCCGGCGAATGCGGCAAACAACTCGGTTTTCTCGTGCGCGCGCCGGGTCTGCCATTGCCCCAGCCACACGAACAGCGCGATGCCCGCGATCGTCAACCCGATCGCGAACACGCGCGGCCTGCGCCAACGCCTAACCACGGCGAAACGATATAATCGCCGACGCGGCCGGCCACTCGCGCCGACCAAGGCGATCGCACATGCTCAGCACGGTCTTCATCCTGGTTTTCTTTCTCGCCATCGTCTACAACCTCGGCGCCGGCCTGTATTTCATGATGACCGACAAAGGCGACAGCGACCGCACCCTCAAGGCGCTGACGCGACGCATCGCACTGTCCGTGCTGCTGATCGCACTGGTCATCGTCGGTATCTGGACCGGCATCATCCGGCCACATGGAGTCGGGCAGTAACGCGCCGTTTCAGTTCGCAACGGTTGACCGATCGTCGTGTTTGACCCGTAAAGCGCCTGACAATCGATCATTGAGCGCGATCAGGCATTTTTTTGCGTCCTCGCGAGATGCGAAGCGTGCATCGTCAGCCCGACAGCCACGCTCTTGCCTGAAGAGCACAAACCCGCCTTCTTCAAGCAGGACGTAGCAGACATCCTGCAGCGAAGGGCGCAGGACTATCTGAATCGAGTCCCGCTGCATTCGCAGACTCGTATCGTCGCCGTGATTTGCCTCAAAGCACGTAGACGAACAGGAACAGCCCGAGCCAGACCACGTCAACGAAGTGCCAGTACCAGGCGACCGCCTCGAAACCGAAGTGATTGTCCTTGGTGAAGTGGCCTTTCGCGCATCGGAACCAGATCACCGTGAGCATGATCGCGCCGAGCGTGACATGCAGCCCATGGAAGCCGGTCAGCATGAAGAACGTCGAGCCATACACGCCACTGCCGAGGGTCAGATTGTGGCGATAGGCTTCAGCATATTCATGCGCCTGATAACCAAGGAAGACGGCGCCGAGAAGAACCGTCAGCGCGAGGAAGATCAGCAGCTGCTTGCGGTTGCCGGCGCGCAGGGCGTGATGCGCGATCGTGATCGTCACGCCTGAGGACAACAGCAACAAGGTGTTGAGCAGCGGGATGCCCCACGGCGACACGCTCGGGAACGCG
The DNA here is from genome assembly GCA_039921645.1 of Dokdonella sp. GTDB lineage: Bacteria > Pseudomonadota > Gammaproteobacteria > Xanthomonadales > Rhodanobacteraceae > Dokdonella_A. Next base: position 2,074 of record JBDSBK010000139.1, on the reverse strand, counting down.
CCGCCGACAGCCGCGGGACCATTGGTCGGCCATGCCGCCGAGAAATGCGGCCACAGGAAGTAATTGGTCAGCGCACCGTGCCCATCGCCGCCGAGCCATGGCACCGACAGCGCGCGCGCATAGAACAGCGCGCCGAAGAACGCAGCGAAGAACATCACCTCGGAGAAGATGAACCACATCATTCCCATGCGGAACGAAGTGTCGACCTGCTTGTTGTAGATGCCGCGCAGCGACTCGTTGATGACCGTGCCGAACCAGCCGAAGATCATCACGACCAGCAGCGCGATGCCGACCATCATCAGCGGCTTGCCGATGTGATCCGCTTCGTTCAACCAGAGCGCAGCGCCGCCAACGGTGCTGACCAGACCGAACGAGCCGATGATCGGCCAGTGGCTGCCGTGGGGAACGTAGTAAGCACCTTGTGTTTGCGCCATGGCGGCAGATCTCGGTCAGTTGCGGACAATGCGGGGGTCAACCTGCCGACGGCAGCGGTGAACCCGTTTCGGAAAGTCGCTGCGTCGCGACTTCGTTTGCGTAGAAAGTGTACGACAAGGTCAGCTCGCGCACGTCGCGGGGCAGGCGCGGGTCGACGAAGAAGCGCACCGGCATGCGCCGCGACTCCCCCGCCTTGAGCACCTGCTCGGTGAAGCAGAAGCATTCGGTCTTGTTGAAATACAGCGACGCATTGCTTGGCGCGATGCTCGGCACCGCATTGCCGACGATGTCGTCGCCACTGTTGTTCCTGGCATCGAACCAGGCCTCGGTCAGCTTGCCGGGATGCACATCGATGCTCGCCGTTTCCGGCGCGAACGACCACGGCAACTTGCTGTTCACACCGGTCACGAACTGGACCGTAACGGTGCGCCCGACATCCTCGACCAGTCCGGCGACCGCGCCCTGATCGACCGCGCCCTGCGCGAGCTTGATGCCCAGCACGTGCTCGCAGACGATCCGGTACAGCGGCACCATCGCGAATCCGAACAGGAACGCGCACGCAACCACGATCACGGCCGTCTTCAGGACGCTGCGGTTGTGCCGTGCTGCGGAATTCATCGCGGCCACATCACGCTGATGATCGCCGTCGCATAAATGCCGATCGCGATCACTCCGAAGATCAACGCCGTGCGCCGCGCACGAGCGCGGCGGGTGTCGAAATCGGTGGCAGATGCTGGCTTCAATGGCTCACATCACCGTGCGCGAGCATGCTGCTCTTGATCACCGGTGGCACCGTGAACGTGTGGTGCGGAGCCGGCGAAGGCACCGTCCACTCGAGGCCATGCGCGCCTTCCCAGACCTGGGTCGTCGCGCGGTTCTTCGAGAAGTAGACCGCATGGATGACCACACCGACGAAGAGCAGCTGGCTCGCACCGAACCAGAAGCCACCGATCGAGCTGATCATGTTGAAGTCGGCAAACGCGACGTTGTAGTCGGGAATGCGGCGCGGCATGCCGGCAAGGCCGAGGAAATGCTGCGGGAAGAACAGCACGTTCACCGAGATCGTGCTCATCCAGAAATGGATCTTGCCCCACTTCTCCGAATACATGTTGCCGCACCACTTGGGCAGCCAGTAGTACGTCGACGCCATGATTGCGAAGATCGCACCCGTGACGAGCACATAGTGGAAATGCGCGACGACGAAGTAGGTGTCCTGGTACTGGAAGTCGGCCGGCACGATCGCGCACATGACCCCGGAAAAACCGCCGATCGTGAACAGGATGACGAACGCGATCGCGAACAGCATCGGCGTCTCGAACGTCATCGAGCCGCCCCACATCGTCGAGACCCAGTTGAACACTTTCACGCCGGTGGGGATCGCGATCAGCATCGTCGCATACATGAAGAACAGCTCGCCGCCGAGCGGCATGCCGACCGAGAACATGTGGTGCGCCCACACGATGAACGACAGGAACGCGATCGACGCGATCGCGTACACCATCGCCTGATATCCGAAGATCGGCTTGCGGCTGAAGGTCGGGATGATTTCCGACACGATGCCGAACGCCGGCAGGATCATGATGTAGACCTCGGGGTGCCCGAAGAACCAGAAGATGTGCTGGAACATCACCGGGTCGCC